>DATATI010000009.1 GCA_036268875.1 Polyangia bacterium
CGATGCCGTCGAGCGCGATGCCACCATCCTCGACAAGCTGGCGACAGACTTTGCCGCCGGCGGCAACAAGGCCGACCAGCTCTTGTTGAGCCTGGTTTCCAGCGAGCCGTTCCGATTCGTCGAACCCACCAAGCCGTAACCTGAAGGAGCACCCAGTCATGGCACGTTCAAATCGGACGATTATTTCGCGTCGGACAGTGCTCCGGGGCATGGTGGGTGGCGGCCTGGCCGTCACCGTCCCTCTGCCTCGCCTGGTGGGCATGCTGGATGACAACGGCACGGCCTACGCCGCTGGTGGGCCGCTGCCGGTGCGTTTCGGAAACTGGTTCTTCGGCAACGGCATCATCCCGTCGCGCTGGGTGCCGTCGCGCACCGGCGTCGGCGACGCGTGGGCGCTCAGCGAAGAGCTGAGCCCTTTGCAGCCGGTCAAGTCGTACATCTCCGTGGTCACGGGCCTGGCCATCAAGGGCCCGGACATCTCACCGCACCAGGCGATGCCGGTGCAGGCGCTGACCGGCGCGCAGACGGGGAATGGCGTGGTGCAGCTGCCGACGATCGATCAAGTCGTCGGCGCCGTCACCAATACCGGAACGCTGTACCCAAAGGGCCTCCACGTCGGCCTGACCAGCACGAACGGCGGCATCGCCATGGGCCTGAACGTCTCGTTCTCGGGATCGAACGCGCCCAACCCGCCCCAGCAGAGCCCGGCAGCTATGTTCCAGACGCTGCTGAAGTACGCCAGCACCGGCACTGGCATGGCTGCGCCCCCCGATCCGTCGCTGCTGCGCCGGCGAATGGTGCTGGATGCGATCGCCGACGAATCGAAGGCGCTGCGCGCCCGGTTGGGCGTCGAGGATCAAAACCGTCTGGATCAACACCTGTCCGGCCTGCACCAGCTGCAGAATCAGCTGGTCGCCGCCGGCATGCCGCGCATGACCGGCACCATCGTCGATCCGGACAAGGCGTACCCGAGCCGCGGCGCCGACGGGTCCATCACGCGCATGCGCGGTCAGGCGTTCTCCGATCTGCTGGTCTTCGCGATGGCCGGTGACCTGACGCGCGTGTTCTCGTACGCCTTCACCGGGCCGGCTTGCCACGGCGGGTACGGCGACTGCGGCCTGGCCGCGTCGTCGTTTCACGAGGACTATGGCCATCGCACCAGCTCGAAGGGCGTACAGGCGGCGACCGAGGGGTTCAACACCGGCGTCAAGTTCACCATGTCCTGCCTGGCCGACACGCTGACGCGGATGAAGAACACGCCCGACGGCGCCGGCAACCTGCTCGATAACTCGGTCCTGTACACGACGTCGTGCGTGTCGGAATCGCAAACCCACGGCGGCACAGATTTCCCGGTGCTGGTGTCGGGCAAGGCCGGCGGCAAGCTGAAGGGCGACATGCACGTGCGCCTGGTCGGCGAGAACGTCAGCCGGGTGCCGTTAACGTTGCTGACGGCGATGGGCAGTAACGCGACCTCGTGGGGCATGGGCGATACGGCGGCGACGACCGGAGTCTCGGAGCTGTTGGCGTAACCCATGCGGTGGCAATTTTTGGCGCGCGGGTTTTTGGTCCTTGGTTTGGCACTGACGGGCGCATGCGGCGGTGGCGCCTCCGTCCCGGGCAGCAACGCCGGTGGAAACAGCGGCAGCGGCAACACCAGTGGCAGCGGTAACAGCTCCGGCAGTGGCAACAGTGGCGGCATGGCGTCGTGCAAGTGGGAAGGCACCGGCTGGGCGTGCACCGGTGGGCCGGGCGGCGGCGGCGCGCCCGGGCCGATCGATCCCGGTGGCGGCACGGGCAACGGCGGCGCGTCCGCCGGCCCGCCCGACGGCGGCGGCGACAGCGGTGCTGGCGGCGGCAGCGGCGGCACCGCGGGCGCGATGGGCGGCGACGGGCCGGCGATCACGTTCATGGAGTTCAGCGCCAGCACGCCCAGCCAACCGGGCCAGATCGTCGCCGGCAAAGACGGCAACCTTTGGTTCAATCACCAGAGCACGAAGCCGAGCGCGATCTCGAAGATGACGCCGGCGGGGGCGTTCTCTCTTTACAACACGTCCACCACCAACATCGGTCCGGTCGGGATCGCCGCCGGCCCTGACGGCAACGTCTGGTACACGAAGCAGCAGGGCGTCGGCCTCGCCACGCCTGGTGGGCAGATCACCGAACGCGGCGTCCCCGGCGGGCGCGATTCGGCCGGGATCACCGCCGGTCCTGACGGCAATCTCTGGTTCACCGAACCCATCGGCAACCGCGTCGCCAAGACCACGCCGGGCGGGATGTTCACCGAGTACATGGTCCCCACGGCGGACGCCGGCCCCTACGGAATCGCCACCGGCCCCGACGGCAATCTCTGGTTCACCGAACAGAACGGCACCGGCAACAAGATCGGTCGGGTCACGCCGGCCGGCATGTTCATGGAGTGGGCGATCCCGACGCCGACCAGCAACCCCTGGGGCATCGTCAAAGGCCCCGATGGCAACGTCTGGTTCACCGAGAAGGACGGCCTCAAGATCGGCCGCATCACGCCGACCGGCACCATCACCGAGTTCCCGGTTCCATCGGGCGGCAACCCTGGTGCGATCGTCGCCGGCCCCGATGGCAACATGTGGTTCGCGGAGACTGGCGCCGCCAACGCCATCGGCCGTATCACGCCCGCCGGTGTCATTGCCGAGTATCAGATCCCGACGCCGAACGCCGAGGCGCAGGGGATTTGCCTCGGCCCCGACGGAAACATCTACTTCACCGAACTGTCGACCAACAAGGTGGGGCGCATCAGCAACCTCACCGGCGGCGGCAGTGTGAAACCCGGCGTGTCGATGGCGCCGCCGCCCGGGATGACGTGCACCAAAGACAGCGATTGCATCGGCGCCGGTCACACGTGCGGCGGCGACATCTGCAGCGCCACCACGCACATCTGCGTGGGCTCGGCGACAATGGATCCCGGGACCTGTTCCGCGGCGGCCGACTGCTGGTGCATGAGTGAAGGCGCCACCTGCGACAGCACCGCGCACCATTGTTCGTTCACCATGTTCGGCGGACCGGCGCCATTGCCCGATGCAGGGATGTAGCCTGCGGCGCTCGGGTGCCCGGCGCTTCGGCTACGTTGTGCTAGTTACCGGGTGCGCCGCTCAGAGTGCATCGCCGGGTAGCCGCGCCGATGTCGGCACCGGCGGCGCCACACGTCCCGGTTGTCTGGCGAACTGAACCAGGACGGCCGTCGTCGCTCGTGAAATGCGGGCGATCCCGTCAGCGCCGCAACACAGATGTTCGCTGATGGCGCCCCCTCCTGAAGACCGCCCGGCCGAGGTACGGCTGTTCGCTCCCTTTCGCCTGGACATCCGGGACGAGCGACTGTGGAAGGGGCCCCAGGAACTGAAGATCCGTCGCAAGCCGTTCACGATCCTCAAATACCTCACCGCTCATCCTTTGGTTCTGGTCACGCAAGAGGAGCTGGTGGAGATCGTGTGGGGGGAAATCGCGGTGAGCCAGAGTCTGCTCCGCACGCACGTGGGCGAGCTGCGCCGGCTGCTCGGCGAGGGGATCATCGAGACCGTCGCTGGCCGCGGCTATCGTTTTGTCAGGAGCGTCGAAGTCGAAAAGCCGGAAACCAGCCGCCAGTTCAAGCCGGGCGCGGCGCCTGCGGCCACGTTCAATCTGATCGGGCGTCGCGCAGAGATGGACGTCTTGAAGCAAGTCTTCGATGCGGTTCTCGATCAAAAACGGCAGGTCGTTTTTGTCACCGGCGAGCCGGGGATCGGGAAGACCTCACTGGTGGACGCTTTTCTCCAGGAGATCGTCGCTCCCCTCGGCGCCGTTGCTGCGGCCGGCACATGCGTCGAACAGTTTGGGACGGGCGAGGCTTATCTCCCTGTTTTTGGCGCTCTGGGGGCGCTGTGTCGGGGACCTGACAGTGGACACATCGTCGAGTTGCTGGCCCGACATGCGCCGACGTGGCTTGTGCAGATGCCCGGGCTGGTTGCCGACGAGAAGCTGCGCGAGCTGCACCTTCGGGTGCAAGGCGCGACCCAGGCGCGCATGCTGCGAGAATTTGCCGAGTGGTTCGACATTCTCGCCAGCGAAAGACCCGCGGTGTTGGTCATCGAGGACCTGCAGTGGTCCGATCGCTCGACGATCGATCTGGTGGCGATGCTGGGAACACGCCGCGAAACAGCGCGCGCTCTGGTCATCGCCACCTGCCGGCCGGCGGAGCTGGCGAAAGTGGAGGGTCTTGCAAAGATCATCACCGAGCTCAGCGCGCGCGAGCAAGCGCTGGTGCTGGAGCTGGAAAGCTGGTCGAAAGATGCTGTCGTCGAACACCTGGCGCAGCGCTTCGGGAACCATCGCTTCCCCGACCAGCTGGCCAGCACCGTCCAGGAAATGACCGGTGGAAACCCGCTCTTTTGTCGCGCGGTCGTCGACGATCTGGTGAGCCGTCGCATGGTTCAGCAGGTGGGAGCCTGGTGGCATCTGGCGGCGAGCGTCGCCGAGGTCGCGAACCGCCGGCCGGAGACCATTCGTCAGCTGATCGGCTTGCAGATCGATCGCCTGAAGCTGATCGAGCAGCGGGTGATCGAGGCCGCCAGCCTGGTGGGTTTGCAGTTTACGTCTGGAATCGTGGCCTGTGCGTTGGAGCTTCCGCCGGACGAGGTCGATTCGGTTTGCGAGACGCTGGCCAAGGAATGGCGTTTGTTGCGATTCGTGACGTCAGAAAGCTTGCCCGACGGAACGATCCAGTTGTGCTACGCCTTCGTCCACGCCCTCTATCGGGACGCGGTGCTGCGCCGCATTCCTTCCGCGACCAATCGGATCTGGCATCGAAAGATCGCCGAAGGCTTGGAGGCCACTTATGGCGAGAGCTCCGAGGCGATCGCGGCGGAGCTCGCCATTCACTTCGACGAGGCCCACGACGCGAAGAAGGCGATCCGGTACCACTGCGTGGCCGGCGAAAGGGCCATGCGGCGCTCTGGTCGTGCGGATGCCCTGGCCCATTTCAATCGTGCGCGCGCCCTGGTGGCGAAGCTGCCGGTCTCCGATGAAACGGACCGCATCGAGCTGGCGGTTCTGAAGTATGTGGGGCCGGCCGTCATGGCGACCCACGGCTTCCAAGACCCGCTTCTTCAGCAGACCTGCGCGCGAACCGCTGAACTGGCGCGAAGGCTGGGCAATGACCGGATCCTTCTGGCGGCGCTGCTGGGCCTGCAGCGCTGTCACTTTCTCCGGGGCGAGCTTCGCAACATCGAGCTCTATGAAAGCGAGGTGGCCAAGATCGTCTCGCGTCTCGGCGATCCGGTCCTTGCCGCGGAGGCGACCGTCCTCTCCGCGTCGGCGCGGCTTTTTCGGGGGCAGCTCGCCGCTGCGCGTGGCCCGCTCCTCGTTGCCTCCCAGGTGCTGGATGGCGCACGAAGGGACACCGATCGTCTGGCCAACGCTCCGGTGGTCGGGGTTTCGGGCGGCTACGTCGTGGTGCTCGCCTGGTTGGACGGTGCGCTCGACGAAGCGATCACCCTGGCGCGAGAGATGGGCGCCCGCGCCGAGGCGCTGCGCGATCCCTTTCAGCAGACCGTGGCGCTCACGATGACGGCGCTCGTCCATATGTGGCGCCGAGAGCCCGACAGAACCTTCGCGGCCGCGCAGCAGGCGCTCGGCCTGGCGCGCGACGCGGGCGCTCTGGTCTGGCAGGGTCGGGCAATGTCTCTCTATCACTGGGCGGCGACGACCCTCGATCCACGGTCCGCCGGGGAACACTTCGACGCTTTGTCGACGGGACTCGCCGGGCCGCTCGGCGCCGGCCCTTACGGGCAGACTGCCTTCACCCCTTGCCTGGTCGAGGTCGCCGCCCAAGCCGGGCGCCCGGATCGGGCGCTGCAGCTTCTTGATGACGCCCTGGCTTTCGTCGAGGTAAGCGACGAACGGGCGTGGTCCTCGGAGCTGCATCGTCTGCGCGGACAAATCACCGCGGAGCGGGATCCCGCCCAAGCCGAGCGTGAAATAAGGACAGGTCTTGAGATCGCTCGACGGCAAGGCGCGAAGTCCTTCGTGTTGCGGGCCGCCCTCAGCCTCGCCAAGCTCGACCTAGGTCCGGAAAAGCATCGGGCCGCCATGACAGAGCTTCAGAGTCTATTCGAAACGTTCACCGAAGGACTGGAAGCGGGTGACCTGGTCGAAGCGCGCGCAGTGCTGGAGGGCGGTCGAATCAGCGCACAGTCGTGAGTGTCCTTGATGCGAGGGCGCTTCGCGCTCATGGGCCAATGGCTCGTGGCTTTCTCGTAGTAGACTTGTAGGGCTTGGCGTCAACCTGGATCGATTTCGCTCTTCGATCTTGCCGGCCTCGTCAGGCCGCCGTGCTCGGCCTGGTGGCCACGGCACTGGGAAGCGTGATGGGGGGGTGCGGCGCGGAACAGTTCGTCGGCGGGAGCCCGGTCGATTCTTCGGTGGATCTCGCGCCGCCGCCGGGCCTGGATGCCCTGGGTGGCAGCGGCGGCATGATTGTCCCGCCGACCGACAGCGGCGGCGGTGGCACGAACGGTGGCGACCTTGGCGGCAGCGGCGGCGGGACCGGCAGTGGCGGCGCGCCGGGAACCGGGGGCGCGGGAGCGATGAATGACGCCGGCGTCGGGGCCGACGCCGGCGGTCAGGATGTCATCGACGCCAGCAGCCCGGACAACGGTGGCGGCAACGACGCCGCCAACCTGTCGCACCCGGCGGCGCTGACCGGCGCGCACGATACGATGTTGATCGGCAGCGCCACTGGCGGCAGTCAAGGTCAGGAAAGCTGTCCCGCCGGCCAGGCGCTGAGCGGCTTTTCGGGCAGCCTGTCGATGACCACCACGACCGCGTCGGTGAACCGACAAATCACCGGTCAGTGCGGGATCATCGCAATCGCCGGTACGGCGGTCACCATCAAGGCCGGCGCCACGCTGACAGCGCTCGGCATGGCCGGCGTTTCCCCGTGGACGCGTCCCTGTCCTGCTGACCAGGTGGTGGTCGGCTTTTCGGGCCGCTTGGGAACGTTGGTTGATCAGCTGGTATTCGTCTGCGCACCGCTGACCGCGTCCTCGCCCACCGTCGGGACCGGGCTGATGCCGGGCACGCAGACGTCCTTGCCGGGCGTGGGCGGCACTGGCGGCATGCCCTTCAATGCGGTCACCTGCGCCCTCGGCGAGGTCGCCTCCGGTTTGCTGGTCCGCAGCGGCACCGAGATGGATGCCTTTTCTCTTATCTGCAGCAAGGCCGCGATCGGCCCTTAGTCGGCAGCGCGCCGGAGGTTGTCACGATTCAGATCGCGTACTCAGGCTCGCTCGGTCCCCCCGAAACGGGTGGCGGTCGCCGTCGTGAATCTATCCAGCGATAGAGCCGCGCCATGCCAAGGGCCCAGGCCCCCGGTATGAGAAGACAAGCAACGCCATAGCTGAGCAACGTTGTTTTCTTAACTATGCACGCGCACAGAGCGACGCCAGTCGATCACTTTCCAATTTGAGAGTGGCGGTGGGCGTGCGGATGGAGATTCTGGCGTTGCGGGCGCGCTGGATCAAACGCGGGCGGGGTCTTCTCCACGACCGGAGCGCGAGCAACCACGCAGCGGGCCCGTCGCTCGATCGCCAGGGCTTGCAGCACGCGCTCGACATAAATCTCGGTCTGGCCGTTCTTCGGGACGGCGTGTCCGACGATCGCGCCCGGGCCGGCGTTGTAGGCGGCGGCCGCCAGGCGCAGGCTATGAAAAGTGGCGTACTGCGTGGCCAGATAGCGGGCGGCGCCGTCCAGGCTCTGCTCCGGGTCGAAGGGATCGCTCACGCCCAGCGCGCGCGCCGTCGGCGGGATCAGCTGCATCGGTCCCATCGCTCCCGCTGGAGAGATCCGGTGCGGCTTTCCACCGGATTCGACCCGGACGATCGCGCCCAGCAGCCCGCAAGGCAGCCGGTGACGGAGCTCGGCGCCGGCCAAGAGCGGCTCTATCGGCGGGTCGTCGACGAACACGCAGTGCGGGCGGTGCCAGGCATAGGCGGCCAGCGCCGACAGCTTGTACCGCAGATAGAACGGCGACAGCGGGAACACCGAACACCGTCCGAACATCGCAACGGAGACGTTGATCAAGCAGAGCGGCACCAGCAGGAGCAGCGTCCATCGCGACCAGCGCTGCAATTTCAGCAGCCCGCGGAGTCCTGGCCATCGCAGCGGCTTGGACAGCCACAACTTCAGCCCAAGCAGCCGCTCGGACAGCCGTCGCTTGCGTTCCTCCCAGCGAATACATCAGGGGTAACCGAAGCCGTCCCGGGCGACAAGCCCCCCGTTGGCGCACGTGGACGGCTTCGACGGCCGGTTGCGGCAATCACCTGCCTTGAATCGCGAAGGCCGAGATTCTAAGCTCGGTGATGGTGCTGGAGCAGGACACACGGCGCCGGGCCGAAAGACGATCGCACAACGGCCGCCCACCAGGGGCCAGCGCGATCGCTCTTTCGCTGGCCGGGCTTTTGGCCGGCAGCGGGCCAACCACGCAGGCGGCGGCGGTGCCCCCGGCGCCTTCGCCGGTCCAGGCGGCCACCAGCGATGCGATCATGATCGTCGAGGGCGGGCACTTCGTGGGCCAGACGACGCCCGAGAACGCCCGGCGGGACGGACTGACCGTGGTCGATCTCTCGGACGACTGGTTGCAGAACATCTTTTCGGAGGCGCCCGGCAAGCCGCAGCCGCTGCGGCCGTATCTGATCGACCTGGCCAACGGGCGAATGCGCGCGAACAGCGCCTACGCGCGCGCCCGCGAGGACCGTTATTTCGAGGCCTTCGGCGTGTCGCCCAGCCTGAACCGGGTGCGGCGGCGGCTGGCGGATCGCAAGCGCCACGTCTGCCACGACCGGGTGAAGGACGCGGTGTTTGACGAGTTGTCCGCCAAGAACGTGATCCCGCCCGAAGAGCCGGAGAAAGTCCCGAACCCCGATCCCGCGACGGCCACCGAGACGCCCATGGTCCTGACCGGGCGGACCATCTCGCCGCGACCGCTGACCCCGACGGAAAAGCGGGCGGTGATCGCCATGCAGGCTCACCTGCGTTGCGAAGATCTTCTGTCCGGCAAAGCAAACCCCGCCCGCATGGATCGCCGAACCGTCGAGGCCCTGCAGATCTACCAGCGGCTGCAGATGATCGCCGACAACGGGCGCATCGATCTCGATACGCGCACCACGGTCCAGACCGACAGCCGCGAGCTCGACTTCCGGGGGTTGCTGCGCGTGCTGCGCGAGCGGGTGGTCGACGCGACCGGGTTGCTGGAGGACGGCTCGGCCCTCGGTGTCCTCGGCGAGGTGCAAGGGCGCCTGCTGGACAGCGCCGAGTTCAGGCCGCTGCCCGTGCAACCCGTCAGCGCGCCATCCAATCCGCCGCCGTCGCCACAAGTGCTCGCGGCCCCGTCGACCGCAGCCCCGTCGCCATCGGCTCAAAAACGATCCGACGCAGGCGCCGCCGGTGCGCCGGCCAAGATCATTCCGGCGCCCGATTTGATCTCCGCGGCCACCCAGGCCGCCAGCCAGGCGCTGGGCTGGACATCACCGGAGGCCGTCCTCGCCAGCACCCTGGTTGCGCCACCTGCCTCCACCCGAAAGCCCGCGCGCAAAGCGACGGCGGGCCGAGCGCCGGCCCCGTTGCCGACCGCCGTCGCGATCCGCTTGCCGCCGCTGCCGGCCTACCACGGCCCCAAGATGGATCTGCGCGCCGAGATAGATCGCGGCGATGTGCTGCTGGCGAAGCCGGCCCTCGACAAGGATGGAAAGAAGAAGTGGAAGCCGCCGGTCAGCGATCGTCCGACCCTCACGCTGTACGCGCGCGTGGGCGATCACGAGGTGGCCCTGATGCGCTGGCCGACCACCATCGGCGGCTGGAAGACAATTCAAAAGTCCGACGGCACCATGGCGCTGAAGTACAAAGAGTCCGTCACCGGCGAGGCCATCTGGTCCGAGGTTCTGGCCACGCCGTCCTGGCATCCAGCGCCCGGCATGCCCACCCGCCACCTGCTGATCAAGCGCGGCGACACCTGGGAGCCGAAGACCCAGGTCATCGGCCCGGGTTACCGCGCGGCCTACGGGCTGGTGGCGATCGTGCACAAATCGATCGAAGGCGTTAACGAGCAGGGTGAACAACAGCTTGTGGATCACCTGATCCGGACCCACGGCATCCCTGCTTACCGATCGGTCAAGCGCGGCGAGAGCAGCGGCTGCCACCGGCTGCACAATCACCTGGCCCTGCGCCTGGCGGGCTTCCTGATTCGGCACCGAGAGAACGTGCGCGACGGTCTTGTGCCCGAGGACTACGTGCGGCGCCTCGAATATCAGGGCCAGCAAGTCGCCCTGCAGAGCGACACCAAAGGTTACCGCTTCAGGCTGACGCCGCCCGTGCCGGTGAACGTCCTCGACGGCGACGTCCGCGGCGACGCCAAGTCAGTCAAGCGCGTGGTGCCGATCGCCGTGATGCCGTAGGCGTGCCTGATTCATCCATGCGACGGGAACTTGGAACGATCGCGACATAACTGAGGCACTGACGTCAGTATTCTGGGGCGTCTCTTGTGCCCGCGGCGTGCCAGAGGCGTGAATTTCAGCTGTCTTGGGCCAGGGACAAGCGGCGTATCTTTTGCTTCTGATTGAGGATCCTCATGACACACTCCAAAGTCGCTGTCGCCAGCTTGGTGATCATTTCTTGCACGTTGGCTGCCTGTTCTGGTGGGGGCGGCGCAGCCCCGGGTCCTGGGTCAACCGGCGGGGGTGGCGGATCGTCCGTCAGCATTGGAGATGCGGGCGCGCCGGTCACGCTGGCGCTCAGCGCCGCTCAGACGGCCGCGATCCAGAGTGCGCAGGATCAGATTGCGGCGACCAAGAGCCTGAGCGCGGCGGCGCTGGCCACCGAACGCGCGGTGCCCTTCGCCGCCAAACTGCCGTACGACCCGATGGCGGCGACGAACCTGTCACTGCTGCAGGCCTCGCACGTGAAGCTCGATGACGACGAACTGGCCATGATGGCCAAGAACGGATTCGTGATATCGGACCGCAAAAAATATCCGGGGTTCGTGTACGGGTATTCGGCCATCTATGCTGACGACCTTCCGGTCTATGTGTCGGCTGATTCGATCATGCACGCCGTCCACCGGTCGTATGACCAGATCCTGAAGACGGCGGAGAGCGAGCGCTTGGTGCCTGAACTCGGCACACTGCTGGATTCAATGCGCGCCCGCCTGGCGGCCCGGACCGACGGGTTTTCAGCGACGGCGCAGATGGACGCGGATCTGTATCTGGCGGTGGCGAAGGCTCTGCTGACCCAGACTGCGCCGCAGGTTGTCGCCGGCGGTGACGGCGGGCAAGCGGCCCAGTTGGTCAACGGCGCCAATGCCGCCGCCGGCGTGAGCGACGTCGTGCTGTTCGGCTTGCCGACTCACTATGATTTCTCCCAATTCAAGCCGCGCGGCCACTATGTCGGAACGCCGGCCCTGGAGCAATACTTCCGCGCCATGATCTGGCTTGGCCGCACCGAATTGCCGTTGATTCACGTCGACGAGAACACCGGCGACGCGCGCTTTGTGCGCCGGCAGCTGGATCTGGCGGTGGCCCTGCGCATGCTGATGGACGTGCCTTCGCTGGACCGCTGGAAGTTGATCGACAGCGTTTTGCGCGCGTTCGTGGGCGAGCCCGACTCCATGGCCCCGCCGCAGATCGATCAGCTGCTCGCCGATCTCCAAGTCTCCGGCCTGGCCGATTTGGGCGCTCTTTCCGACCAGACCATCGCGCAGCAGATCGTGACCGGCGGCTATGGCAAGCAAGCCATCAACAGTCAGGTGATCATGAACGGCACCAACGGAACGCTGCCTCTGTCGGCCAGTTGGTTGTTCTTGGGGCAACGATTCGTCGTCGATTCGTACGTGTTCTCGAACGTCACCTACGATCGCGTGCAGCATCCACCGGCTCCTCTGCGCATGTTGCCGAATCCGCTGGATGCGGCGTACGCGGCGCTGGCCAACGATCAGGCGATCGCGCTGCTGGGCGATGACCTGACAAAACACGCCTATGCGCCCGATCTGGAGGCAATGCGCCTGCTGGTGGGCCAGTACGACGACACTTTCTGGCACGCCAACCTTTATAACGAATGGCTGGGCGCTTTGCGGGCGCTGTCGCCGACCACCGAGATCGGCGACGCCACCAGTGGGTTGCCGTCGATCGCGCGGAGCGAGGCGTGGGGTCGGCGACTGTTGAACACGCAGCTTGCCTCGTGGGCGGAATTGCGCCGCGACACCATTCTTTATGCCAAGCAGTCCTACTCGTCCGGCCCGGCTTGCGATTTCCCCGACGCCTACGTCGATCCCTATCCGACTTTCTTCGCCGCGCTGGAGAGCTTCGCGCAACAGGGTGCCGCTCTGGCGGACACGCTGGTGGCTGGATCGACGTCGGCCGCCGCCGCTGGCGTCAAGACGTACTTCCAGCACCTGGCGGACGTCAGCGCCATCCTGCGCGAGATGGCCGAGCACCAGCGCACCGGCACCCCCCACACGGCCGATGATCTGGCTTTCATCAACCAGATCGTCAAGGTGCAGCAGGTCTGCGGCGGTGCGTTCGCCCAGGGCTGGTACCCAGGTCTGTTCTACAACGTCAATTCGACCGAGTTCGCTCCGACCATCGCCGACGTACACACCGCGCCCACCGACGAGAATGGAAACCCCACGGGTAATGTCTTGCACGTGGCGACCGGATACCCGCGCCTGATGGTGGTCACCGTCGACACCTGCACGGGGCCCCGCGCCTATGCCGGTGTGGCGTCTGCGTATCACGAAAAGCTGACCGAAAACTTCCAGCGCTTGAACGACGAAGACTGGTCCGCCGAGCTGATGAAAGGCCCCGCCGACGACGTGGTTTGGATGAAGGACCTCGTCGTCCACTAGAGCGAGGGTCTCTCGGTTGAATCATGTCCTTCCCTGGCTTGCTTCTCTCGCTGCCGTTGCTGGCTTTTCCAATCGCGGTCGCCGTCGGTTCGCCTCACGCGCAGGACGGCCGCGAGCTGGTCGGCAAGCCCGCGCCGCCCTGGGTGGCCTCTGAATGGATCGGCTCACCGCCGCTTGATCTGGCCGACCTCCGCGGCAAGGTCGTGTTGGTTCGGTGGTTCATGTCGACCGACTGCCCGTACTGCACGGCGACCGCGCCGGCGCTCAACCAACTGCACCACGACTTCAGCGACCAGGGACTGGTCGTCATTGGCATGTACCATCACAAGAACCCGGAGCCGCTGGACCCCAAAAAGGTCCGCGGATGGATCCGGGATTTCGGCTTCCGGTTCCCGGTCGCCATCGACCGCGAATGGCGCACCCTTCACCGCTGGTGGCTCGACGGCCACAAACGAGATTTCACCAGCGTCACGTTCCTGATTGATCAGCAAGGCACGATCCGACGCATTCATCCGGGTGGCACGATGGCGCTTGGGACAGACGACTATGCATCGATGCGGTCGGCCATCGCTGACCTGCTGGCCGCGCAACGATCGATGCACTGAGGACGGCTATGGGTCGCGCTTTTTCTGCCGCGACGAGGGCCGCCGCGTCGATGCCGCCAGCGCCTCCTTCCAGTCGTCTGCGCTCAGCATTTGTTCGAGCGTGGGCAGGGCGCTGCGCAGCGAAACGCGCTGGCTGTCGAGCGACTGCCAGAGATCACCGCGCGCGGCGAGGCGCTCGGCCATCGTGGTCAGCGTGAACGTCTGCGGGCCGACGGTGGCGCTCTCTATCTCTTGCCAGGTGCAGGGAGCGGAGACGGGCGCGCCGGGCCTGGCGCGCACGGCATAGACGGCGGCGAACGTCGCCCCCTGGCCGTTGCGGCCGGTGTCGATGAGGATGCGGTCGGCGCGATCGGCCTTGATGAACTCCTGGGTGAAAAGCGCGGGGTGGCGCTTGACCAGCACGGCGCCCACGCCATGGGCGAAGCGCCAGACGGTCTCGAAATTGGCCTCGCCGTCGAGGGCGACCAGGATGTGAAAGCCCTTCGAGCCCGACGTCTTGACGAAGGTCGGCAACGCCAGCTCGTCGAGCAGTGCGCGGACGGCGAGGGCGCCGGCGCGCAGGGTCGGCGGATCGTCGCGCGAGGGATCCAGATCGAACACGCACAGGTCGGGACGATCGAGGTCGGGCACGCGCGACGTCCAGACGTGCGGCGTGATCGAATTCTGATTGGCGATCCAGAGCAGCGATCGCGCGTCGTTGACCAGCGGATAATGAACCGGCTCTTCCCGTTTGCCGTCGCGCCGCTCGACCTCGACGCGCGGCAGCCACTCCGGGAACCCCTTCGAGACGTCCTTTTGAATGAAGCCCTTCTTGCCGATCCCTGCCGGGTAGCGCTCCATCGTCACCGGCCGGCCGGCGATGTGCGGCACCATCACGGCCGCGACGCTCTCGTAATAAGCGCAGAGGGCGCCCTTGGTGATGCCGCTGTCGGGGAAGAGCACCTTCTCGGGGTGAGTGATCATGCACGTTCCCGCGTGACGTCGCGCGCCGGCTTGTCCTCGCGCAGACCAACGAGGCGGGGGTGGCGGAGCTTGTCGTGCCCGGTCCATTCGAGGAATGCCACCTGGACCACCAGCTCGGGGCGCACCCAATGAACCCGCAAGCGCGGCAGGCCGGTGGCGCGCGTGAAAGACGGGGCGGCGATCTCCAGCGCGTCGAGCCGCCGCCGCACATCGCGCAGCCCGCTGTTGTCGAGGCCGGTGCCGACCTTGCCCGCGAAGACGAAGTCGTCGCCATCGTAGTACCCGACCAGCAGAGCGCCCAGCCCGACGCGTCCGCCCTGCGGATCGGTGAAGCCACCGACGACCAATTCTTGGGATGACTCGCACTTCATCTTCAGCCAGTGGGGCGAGCGCCGGTGCTCGTAGAGCGAGTCGCGGCGCTTGGCGATGACGCCCTCCCACCCTTCGCGGGCGGCCCGTTCCCACGGGCGTTCTTCCGCGAGGCGCGCCACGGACAAGAGCGGGGGCCGCAGCGGCAAGGTCTCCAAGATCGCGCGGCGCTCATCGAGCGGCAGCGACGTGAGGTCGCGCCCGTCGAGCCACACCACGTCGAAGAGGTGATAACCGACCTCTTCGTGCCGGCCGAACCAGCCGGTCGCCTCACCGTCGAGGATCACGTCGCGGACCGGCAGCTCCTCTATCGCGCGCTGGAATGACGGGTACGCCGTGTTTTGCGCTAGCCGGTTGCGGGAGAGCAGCCGCACGCGCGGCCCGTCCTTGAAAGCCAGCAGCCGGATCCCATCGAGCTTGCGCTCGAACACCCACTCCGGCCCGCTGAACCGCTCGCGCGTCAGCGTGGCGGCCATGGGCTCGACCCAGTCGGGGAAAGCGTCGGTCACGACCCGCCTGCTATCGGACAGCCATCGATCGCGGGGTGGACAACCCTAACGATCCAAAAGCGGCCGCTCGGTGGGCGGTTTCGCCAGCCATTGCGGCATGTACTTGGCGCGTTTGCTTTCGACGTCGACGGCGTTCTCCGCCGCCCACCGCGCCGAGTCCTGATTCAGCGCGGTCCATTCCCCTTCTTGCAACCACGCCGGCAACTTCGCCGGCTCGGCGGGCAGCAAGGGACGCATCGAAAAGCGCGCCTTCCACCCGCCCATGCGTGGCGTGACGACCGCATAGTAGGTCTGGCCGCCATTGAGGTGCGCTTCCATGAAATCAGCGCTTTCGCCGATCACCATGAACATGTGCGGGCCGGGCGTGGTTCGATAGGCGATTTTCTTCTTGGCGGCGACGATGCCCACCAACTGCGCCGGCTGGCCTTGATTGATCTCAAAGAGCTCGGACTGGACGCCGAAGGCCATGCCGGATGGTCGTAAGAAGACCACCACCGCCTCTTGGGGCCCGGCCGCGGTGTTCACGTTGGCCACCGGGCTCATGTTCTTGATTGAACCGGCGCAGCCGCAGAGCGCTGTCGCCGCCACGCCGACGATCGCGAATCGGAGATTCAGGTTCATGGCCGTCCTTTTGAAAACGTCCGAGAGGAACGAGAAAAGCGCCTTGCATCCTGCCGCAGGCGCTCGCTGTTTGTCCACTCGCCGCCGCGGCCGCTCGCCTCAGCCGTCATTGACGACATGCAAGGACGGAGGTGCGTGTACGTGCATGTCGATGCAGAACTGCACCGCTTGACTGAGAGAGGAGGCCGAGAAGTCGGCGGCCGGCAAGGTCTCGTTCTCCGTGTCGGGCTTTCGCATCAAGCCGGGGAGAAATACGGCGACGATGCAGGCGTGAGGAAAGCGGCGACGCATTTCTTCGGCGGTTGCCTGGCCGCGTTTTCGTTCCTCGCCGGGGAGACCGCTGACGATGTAGACGATGGAGACGCCCTCAGCGGCCTCCGGGGACGGCGCCACCGCCAGCGGCAGGTCCTCGAACGACACATGGCGGGCATCGCGTTTTTCATGCCGCAAGATACGCACCAGGATTTCCGTGGTCAGGTCATCCGCCATGGCGCCCAGGCTCACACAGACCATGACCGACCTCGCCGGCACCTTGAGGGGGCCCTGCCAGCGCCCGCTGACTTGCTCGCGCATCTGGCGCAAAAGCCGCCCGGCGTTTGCACCAGCGAGGACCGTATCCTGGCGATTGCGCCGCCGCCGTCTGTAACTTTCCCCGTCGATGGCGGCGAGCACGGCGACGATAGCGCTGCGCACCTTCGCCAGCTGATCGACGCCGATGGCCCCCGTCCGCAGATCGATGATCGCCAAATGCGCCGCCGGCAGCAGCACCCGATCGCAATAGTTGGCGAAAGAATCGCGTTTCAGAAACGCCTTCGCGCCGGCAATGAGCTCGGCGGAATCGGCTGACAGCGCGCGCTGGTAAAAGCCCTCCGGTAAGGTCAGCGCCGGGGTATCTCCCAAAAGCACGTCCAGCATGCTGAGCGTTTTGATGTGTCGGCCCGCGACCAGCAGACACAACGTCAACGGTGTGGAAACGATCAAACCGATCGGGCCCCACAGCCAGCTCCAGAAGATGGCGGCGATCACCACCGACAGCGGCGATAGGCCGGTGGAGTGGCCGTACAACTGCGGCTCGACCAGTTGCCCGGCGATCGCCTCGACGACGACGAACAGACCCAAGGTGGTCAGGGCCAGCGACCATCCCGGATCGACGGCGGCCGCCAACAGCACCGCGCACAGCGCTGCAATCCAGACCCCGATATAGGGAACGAAGCGCAGCACCGCTGCCAGCGCCGCCCACAACAGCGGATGCGGCAGCCCGATGATGCCGAGCCCCATCCAAAGCACGACGCCAAGCCCGAAATTGACCGCGAATTGGGAAACGAAAAAGCGCGACAACCGCTCGCCGGCGTCGTTGATGGCGAAGGTCGTCAAGCGGATGTCGGTGCCGCCGGCAATCCGGATGAAGCGGTCGCGCAGCGCCTCACGCTCGAGCAACACGAATATCAACACCAGCAGCACGATCCCGGCGGTCTCGATCGGCGCCCACAGTGATCCCGCCACCTGTCCCATCACCTGCAACGGATTGGGCGCCGGCTGGTGCACCTCTACGGGAATCGGGATCGGCGAACTGGCAGCGTCGGGTTGCTCGAGCGTGCCCGGCGGTGGGGTCACGGCGTGTTTGTTCGTCAGGCGCGCCGCGTGCCGCGCCAGCGCATCGAACTTGCCGGCGGTCACGTCGTTCAGGGCCTTCAGCTTGAGTTCGATGGTCCGCTCGTATTGAGGAAGGCTCTCCGTCATCCGCACCAGTTGCGACCCAATGACGACAGCGACGGCGGCAAACGAAACCGCCAGCACCAGAACCGCCGTCAGCACCGACGGTGTATGACCCAACCCAAAGCGCCGCAGCGTCCGCACCAGCGGCGCGACCAGCAAGCTCAGAATCACCGCCAGGGTGAACGGCACCAGGACATCGCGGGCAAAGTACAGCGAGGCCAGTATCGCCGCCGCCGCGAGGATTCCCAGGGCCCGCTCGCGCGCCCCGCGGGTTGATGGACCGATTTCGGGCGGGGCTGACGGCGGCATCCGATCTCGCCACATTATCCCAACAGATCACGCCCGGAGCAGAGATATCGAAGACCGGCTGCTGGGGACGCCTATTCGGATCCGCAGCTTATGTGCCGAGCGGTACACAGGCTCTCGGAGAACCCTTGTCCCGAGCCGCTCTTTCAACGGCACGGAACTGGCTTCGAGCACGAGGATTACCAGGGAGGAACGCTCATGATCCGCATTGGCTTTCAGCTGTTTCTAGTGCGGCTTTTCTGCTCGCAATCGCCGGTTGCGGCGGCAGCGGTCTGATCAAGGCTAGAGACAAGCGGAACGACAGTGGACGGGCCCGTGGGCGCCAGCGATGCCAGCGGCGACAGCACCAGCGACGGCGGCGATACACCAGACCGGATGCACCTGCTACATCGTGATTCTGTAGTCAGCGTCGTCCGCGCCCCGGCGCAGCGGTGACCGCGCGGCTACTGAACCAGCCGCAGCCGAACGTTCGATTCGTTGTAGGCGCGGCCGCCGCCCCACTCGCTGGTGCTGGCGGGCGCCTCGCACGGAAAGGCCAGGATCACGCTGTTTTTCTGCAGCGGAAGCGGCACCACCGGCAAGGTCTGGTTGGGACACGCCAGCAGAGTGCCAAGGTTGTCGGTGACGGCGACGATGATGGCCTTGACGAAGCCCAACACCTGTTGCGAGCCCTGAAAGATCGGATTGGGGCAGCCGGCGTCCGAAACTGCCAGGGTCTGCGTCACCCCGATCATGCACGGCCCGTTGATGGTTTCGGTGTTCCCGTTGATGGTCGCGCCGCGAAGAGCGTCGATGACTTTGCCGAAGTCGTTGCCGTTTTGCATGGGATAAAGCCCGGTCTGGCGAGTGGTGTTGCTATCGCACTTCGCCAGCGATTCGATCGCATCCGCGGTTTCCTTTCCGTTGGTGCCGCCCCCTTTGGTTGGATCCATGTTGACGAATCCCACAGCATCACCGGGGGCATTGGTGAATGTCGCCGTCAGCTGCGGGCCCGGCCCACAGGTCAGTTGGTTGTTGAGGGGGTTGACGATCTTGCACTCGGCGACCACCAACGGCAGCGGGCAACTGACCGCCGCCGCGCCGCCCCCCACCGCCACGGCCCCCGAGGAAACGCTGCCGTTGCTGGCGCCGACGAAGGCGCCGAACGGCAGCGCGACCAGCGGGTTGTGGGTCGAGACGCCGTCGCGCCCATTGCGGATCTTCACCGCGCTGATCTTGCGCGGGTCGGTGGTGGACAAAGGCTCGAAGCAGTCATGGCCGCTGCTGCCGAACTGGCACTCGGTGCCCAGCAGGTGCCAGCGCCCGAAGCTCACGTCTGAGCTGCCAATCTCGATGTTCTCGCCGAAGGCGGCGTGCCGGTTGCTGTAGTCGAACGCGGCCAGGCGCGCCGCATCCAGGCCGTCCGCTTGCCCGTTGAGGCTGCGCGCCGCCGCCAGGGCCGCCGCGTCCGCGCCATTTTGCAACTGGGCGCGCGTCTCCATCAACACACCGATGTCGAAGGCCAGGGCAAAAAATCCCAGCAGCGCCGCCAGCACCAGCGCCGTCGACACGGCCACCAGGCCGCTCTCGGACTGTCGGGCGGCGAACCGCGTGACCATGACTAATGGGCCCTGGTGATGATGTTGGCGGCGATGGACACGATGGCCGGCCCCAGGACCACGGCCATCAGCGATGGCAGCACGCAAAAGATCAGCGGGAAGGTCATCTTCACACCCACCATGGAAGCCTTCCGTTCGGCGATCTGCATCCGCCGCGTCCGCATGCCGTCGGCGTGAATGCGCAGGGCGCGCGCGATGCTGGTGCCGAAGATCTCGGTCTGCGCCAGCACGGCCGCCAGCTCTCGCAAATCGTCCACGCCGGTGCGCTCCGACAGCCGGCGCAATGCTTCGCGCCGGGGCAAACCGGCCTGGGCCTCGCGAACGGTGAGAATGAGCTCGGCGGCCAGAAGCGGAGCGACCGGCTTCAACTCGGCGGCCACCCGCCCCAGCGCCGCGTCCAGACCCAATCCCGCTTCGACACAAGTGACCAGCAGATCCATGGCGTCCGGAAGACCGCGCTCGATGCTGGTCTGCCGGCCCTTGGTGCGCTGAGAGAGCCAAATATTCGGCAAGAAAAAGGCCACCCCGCACACCAGCAGGGCGACCGCGCCCACCATGGGAAAGCGAAGCCCGTGCGGCAGTCGGCTATTGAAATTCAAGAATGTCATCGTGGCCGCGCCGGCCAGGACAAGCTTGCTGATCAGAAAAATCTCCATCGCCCGCTCGGATCGCAGACCGGCCCGGACCAGGCTGCTGCGCAGACGGGAGATCTCATCCGTGCTGGTGGGCCTGGCCAGCGCCACCAGTGGCCGGAGCAGACGGCCGAGCAGAACTGCCGCCCGGTTTTCTTCGCGCGACATCCGGGTCGGCTCGCCCTCCGGGCGACTCACCAGCCGATCGATGCGGGCGACGACCCCGTCCTGAGGCGCCAGCAGCACCTGGGCAGCCGCCGCCAACGCCACCAGCAGGGCGGTGACGCCCAGGGCGATCGCCCCCAGCTCCCAGTTCACGCCAAACAGCGTCGACGCAACAGCGGGCATCACAGCTCCACCTTTCCCATCTGTCGCAGCCAAATGAGTCCGAAGACCCAGCTTATGATCGCGTATCCGACGATCGCGCGACCCATCGGCGAGGTGACCAGCGGCAAAAGGTAGTCGTGATTGACCGCCATCAGCATCAGCGCGATGACAATAGGCAGCCCCCCCAGCACGATGCCGGAGAGCTTGCCTTCGGCGGAGAGCGCGGCCAGCTTGCCGTAAAATTGGTACCGGCTCCGGATGGTCTCGGCCAGCTTCTCCAGAATCTCGACCAGGTTGCCGCCGGTCTCTTTCTGGACGATCACGGACACCGCGAAGATCTTCATGTCGCGGTTGTTGTGGGCGCGGACGGTCATCTGCAAGACAGCGTGCTCGAAGCTCAGGCCCAGGTTCTGCTCCTCGTAAGCGCGCGCGAATTCCAGATTGATGGGTCCCGGCATTTCGGTGGCGACCAGCTTGAAAGCGCTGGTCAGGGCGTGGCCGGCGCGCAACGAACGGGCCATCATGTCCAGCGCGCTCGGAAGCTGCTGGGATAGCTTGCGGCTCCGGCTCTCGCGCGCGAGATAGAGGCGGGCGGTGGGAGCCGCAGCGCCCACGCAAAAAAGCAGCGCGCCGATCGCCGGCCCGCGCAGAAACAGGCCAGCGACACCGCCAATCAGGGCCGCCGCCGTCGAGAAGGCCAGCAGGCCGGCCACCATGCCGCCCACCTGCGCTTCGTCGATGAGCGCGCCTAGTCGCTCCAGCGCGGGAAAGCTGGCGAGCACGCCGTCGAGCGTGGGATTGGACGAAAGCCGCCCGGCCCGCAGCACCGAGAGGCGGTCGCGCTCCGTGCCGCCCAACGCGTGCAAGCGCCGGCGCAGATCTTCCTTCTTCCTCTCTGACAGGAAGGCGAGGGCGTAATAGAGGCCCTCGAACAGTGCCACCACCGCCAGCGCGGCTGCTCCCATGAGAAGGTTGTTCATGATCGGTTCACTCCGCTCCGTACTCGCGGGCAATGGTCATCGGGTCGATTCCGAAACGAGCGATCCGTTCCAACACCCGCGGCCGCACGCCGGTGGCGCGGAACTCACCCAGGATCTGGCCATCCTCGGCCAATCCGGTCTGCTCGAATCGAAAGACCTCTTGCATGGTGATGACGTTGCCCTCCGTCCCGGTGATCTCGGAGATGTTGGTGATGCGCCGTCTTCCGTCGGTGCCCCGGCTCAGCTGGACGATCACCTCCAAAGAGCGGGCGATGGTTTGCCGAACCAACGCTTCGGACATGGCGGCCCCGCTCATCCCCGCCATCGCTTCGATGCGGGCCAGCGCGTCGCGCGGCGTGTTGGCGTGGATGGTGGTCATCGAACCCTCGTGACCGGTGTTCATCGCTTGCAGCATGTCCATGACCTCGGCGCCGCGGACCTCGCCGACGATGATGCGGTCGGGGCGCATGCGCAGGGCGTTGCGAACCAGATCGCGCGCAACGATCTCGCCTCGCCCCTCGACGTTGGGCGGCCGGGTCTCCAGCCGCGCCACGTGCTCTTGCTGCAGCTGCAGCTCGGCGGCGTCCTCGATGGTCACCACCCGTTCACTCTCGGGGACGAAAGCGGACAGCGCGTTCAGCAGCGTCGTCTTCCCGGTGCCGGTTCCTCCGCTGATGAGGATGCTGACCTTCGAGCGCACGCAGGCGCCCAGCAGCCCCACCATGTGCGGCGTGGCGCTGTTGGTGCGAATCAGATCGGCAAACCGCAGCGGCTGCCCCCCGAAGCGGCGAATGGAAAGCAGCGGTCCATCAAGCGCCAGCGGTGGGATGATGGCATTGACCCGCGAGCCATCGGGCAAGCGGGCGTCGACCATCGGCGACGAATCATCCACGCGCCGGCCCACGCGCGAGACGATGCGGTTGATGATCTGTTGCAGGTGGGCGTTGTCGCGAAATCGGATGGCCGTGCGCTCGAGGCGCCCACCGCGCTCGATGTAGACCTTGGACGCGGTGTTGACCAATATGTCCGAGATGGAAGGATCGCGCAGCAGCGTCTCCAGCGGGCCAAGGCCCATCACCTCGTCGATAAGCTCGGTGGTCAGGGTCGCTCGCTCGGCGCGATTGAGCGGCAGATCTCCGGCATCGGCGAGCAGGCCGGCGATGATCTCCTGAAGCTGCTGCACCAGCTGCTCGGGTGGTAACTGGTCCACCGTGCCAAGGTCCAGCTTGGCGACCAGCTGTTCGTGCAGACGGGCCTTGAGCGTCTCCCAACCCACCGGCGCGACCATCTGCCGGTTGACCGGACGCGCCCCACTCACAACCGCGGGAGCCGGCCCGATCTCCGAGGTCTGCTTGAGCCGTTCAGCGAGTCCCATGGCTTGTCCTCCTGCTGGCGGTGCTGCTCATTGCGCGTCTTTGCCGTCGAACTTGCGTTGTTCGAAGCGATCGCCGCGCAGGATCTCCACCACCTCGCCGCGCGCGGACGCGGGTGCAGGCGGGGGCGCCACGGCGACGTGAACCGCTGGGCGGGCGACCCGAGCGATGGGGCGCTCGTCGCTCTTGGTCTTGGCTGGTTCGGACGGGCGCGGGCGAGCGGTGCCCATCAGCGCGGTCGGCGCGATCCCGGCGGTGGCTGGCTCGGTCTTGTCCGCCTGGCCGCGCAAGGTCAGCAGCAACTTTCCTTGCGCCGAGGCCAGCGCCAGCGCCTCGGACTGGTCCGTGGTGACCAGCAAGGTCGCGACGGTCACCGGCAGAACCTTGTTCCGCTTCTGATCGTCCACTTCGATCTCCTTGCCCACCGCCAGGACCCGCACGTTCTGCAGGATCACCTTCGACGCGGTCTCGCCGCCCTGTTCGGGCCGCATTGTCACGATGACGTCGACGCGATCCTCCGGGTGAATGAAGCCCGCCACACCCACCACGTCATCCACCCGTACGGCGGCGGCACGCATGCTCTCTGGAATCAACGCTGCCAGACCGCTGCCCGCCGCCCGATCGGCCAGCTTGGTGTCCAAAAACGCCTCGCTCCTGAACATCTTGGCAACCAGCACTCGCCCCACCAGTTCCTTCGGATCGCCGAAGGTCCCTTCCGGACGGGCGCCGCTGGGCCAGGCCATGACCTTCAGGTGCTCGGGCTGCAGCGTGGTGGCCAGCGGCAGATCCATGGTCGCCACCACCACCGCGGACATCGCCGGGCCGGCGGCCGAATGGCTGTCCACATAGGATTTCAGCAGCGCCGCCACCGAGATGCCCGCGACCAGCGCGAACACTCCGAAGCCCAGGGCACGGGAGGCAGAACGCTGGCTGCCGGCTTCGCGGCGACTTTTGGAATTCGTCGAGATGATGTCGTCGATGGCCACAGCAAACTCCTTCTTCTTTGGTCTTGGGCTGAGGACAGAAAACCTGGCGCGCGCTCTACTGCCAGCGCATCACGGCGGTCGCGACCGCGCTGGCCGGCATCACTGGCTTCAAAAACCCGGTCAGCGAACCGACCGGATAAGTGATCGTCACCGTGATGGCGCTGCCGGTGGATGAAGCGACGACACCGGTCGCGGACAAATGAACGTTGGTCAGGTAAAGGTTGCTGGCCGCTTCGGCGGCGTCTTCGGCCTGGCCGTTACTAGAGACGGGAGGTGGCGCAAGCAAGGTGCCGGCTCGTGCACCCTCGCGGGCGGCGTTGGTGACGATTTGATCAATGAAGAAGAACCAGCCCCAATCGATCGCGCCCAGCACGAGAGTCAGGAAGAGCGGCAATACCAGCGCGAACTCGACTGCGGCCACGCCACGCTGCCGATTGCGCCGCCCAAAGTTCGGTACCTTCTTCATCGTTGTTACCTCCACCAAAGCAGAAGCAACGCCGCGGTGGCCGCCGCCGCCCCGAAGGGAACCGAGACCCGACCGTCACCGCCACGGATGGGGACATCGGGAAGACCAACCCGCAGCCAGACCAGCTGAAGGTTCTGCGCCACGTCGCGCCGGGCGCGCGCCGACGATTGGAGAAAAGAAAACAGCGCTGCCAATCCACCGGCGACAGCCGCGTACAAATAAAAATTGAGCAGCGATGGCAGCCCGATCCAGATGGCGGCAGAGAGGACGGCCTTGACGTCGCCGCCACCCAGCCGACCTTTCGACCAGGGCGACCAGAGAACAGCCAGAGTGATTGCCGCGGCGGCCGCCCCACTCAGCAGAGCGGAACCGCCGTGGCAAAAGACCTGCGCCGAAAGGCCGGTCAGGGCCAACGAGGCATTGACCCAGTTGGGAATGCGCCGCCTCGCGATGTCCCAGCCCGCGACCACGAGCAGGAGAGTCGAGGCAATGAGAAGAGACTGGATTGGGTACATGGGCGAGGCGGCTTTCTTTTTTGAGCGGCGGACTACTTCACATCTTGCCCAGAGCGGTCGAGGTCTCGGTGAATTTGGCCGAAACTGCCGTGCTGAGAGCGGTGACGGCGACAATGATCGCCACGGCAATACCGGCCACCATCAGGGCGTACTCGACGGCGGTGGGGGCTTCTTCGTCCTGCAACAGTTTCGCAATTTGGTTGAGCATCGGACCTCTCCTTGTTCGAGCCCGCCCCGGCGGCGCTGACCATCAGACGCCTGGGAGCGAGCTTTGAACCGTATCTGAACAGTATTGCAAATTACTGTTTGCTAGAGGTGTGCCAGCGCAGGATCCACACGTTTCCCGACAGACGGCCCCGTGTTTTCGGGCTAACCGGGGTGAAGGTGAGAGGGCGATCGCGTCACAACAGTACGAAAGCGGACACCTCTCTGTACCGTTCAGTACGCGTCGGCGTAATGAGTTACGAAAATAATCAAGGCTCGTCGCGTTGTTTATCGAAGCGGTGTTTGACGCAGATGCCTGTCGCACTGTCCGGTAATTTACCGGCAGAAGCGTATTTCAGATTGATAGACGCTACTTGTTTTGTGTAATTTAACGCACGTATTTGAGTACAAATACACTGAACAACCACAACTATCACGGAGGTCCGACATGAGGAAAGTGAGTCAATGGCTGGCGATTCTATTTGTAACGGCCGTTACTGGTTCAGCGATGGCGGCTGCCACCGTCGAAACCGTAAAGGTCAAGGACCAGTCCCTGCTGGCCTCATTCTCCGACAACTCGAACGGCGCCTGCGGCGCCGGCACCATCAGTTCATCTGTCGACGTGCAATGGAACAGTTCGCTCATCAAGAGTGACGGCACGACGATGATCCAATCAGCCATCCTCGTTTCGGTTAACTACGTCAACCTCTGTACTGGTGACGAACTCACGATGTCGGGTTTCATCGGGGGCGCGAACGGCAGCGTCGCCACCGACCTTGCCAGCGGTCATGTTGACGCCGTGGTTCCAGTGATGACGATGCCCGATCCCGACACCGGATCGTTCGTCTCGGGCACGGTCAAACTCAGCCTGAACTTCACGGCCACCGGCTCGGCGACGACGATCCGCAACCGGTCGCACTCGCGCGATGGCGGCGTCATTACAATCAGTAACTTCACCACCTCCAGCCGTCCCGCCGTGGCAACCGGCACCTGCACTGCCACTCTGCCTTTGATCGGCGGCCCCACGACCGTGGACCTGCTCGGTGGCCAGCAATCGTTCAGCGCCCAGATCGGCAAGGACGCCAACGGCAACCTGACGATCATCACCAACGCGCACTAAGGCGCCGGCCCACCAGCGTCGATTCGCTAGATGTTTCGGCGAGTCGACGCTGGAGGAGGGGCTCTCGCGGTACATCTTTCGCGGCAGGGAGTGCCCTTGCGGCGGGGCCACCTGCTGCGAAATTTGGCTGAGCGGAAGCTCGGTCAACGAGCTCAAAAGCCTCTTCGACAGGGGCGCCAAACCCATTTTCTTCGACGTTCGTACGGCCACCGCAGCTGTCCCAGCGAGGCGTCCGCTGTCCGCTGCACGCATTGCGCGACTGCTGATGGATCGAGGCGTACGGTCGGGCCGTCCGCTGGCCGGTGGCCGGCAAGCCTGGATCGACGCCGGGTTCAACGCAGATACAGAGTGAGGCCCAGGCCAAACGAAGCGAACGGACAAACACCGCTCGAAATGCGGGTCAAAGAATTACGTAGGGACTGAAGATTTGCACGGGAGACCCGTCAAGCGCCTTGATTAACTCTGGGGTTGCCGTCGCGCAGACCACGCTGGATCCAGTGCACGTCTTGAGGAGGGCATCCATCAGTCCGCCGACATTGTTGGCGTGCTCCAGGAGAGCTGGCAGGTCACGATATCTTTCGAGGACGAGGCACTCAGTCTGATCTTTGTTCAAGTACAACTCATATTGCAGCGTTCCGGTATCTTTCGTCCGAACCACTTGCATGAATTGAGACGCAACACGCTTGAACTCCTCGAGCTTGCCGTCATGAATCTTCAGTCTGCCTATCCCCTGGAGCTCGGTCATTGTTTTGTCTCAGAGCGAAGGAGATTTCAGCGCCCCAGTAAGCACGTCGCGGAGAGGCTTGGGCGGCCGGCCGCCAAGGCGCTCGACGTCGCCGGTCACAATGTCGAACGCCCCCGCAGCGAAGCTCGCCTGGATGCTGATGACGATGTTCATGACCTCCGCCGGCAGACCCGCTTTCAACATTCCGGCGCGCAGTTTCTCTTCCGTGAGGACCAGGAACGCGAGCGGCCGGCCAGTGAGTTCGGCGATGAGGGCCGCGCGCTGCGCACCCGACAGGCGCTCGGAGCCGGTCGCGTTGTAGATCGCGCCTGCATGGCCGTCGCCGATCAGGATTCCGGCTGCGGCGGCCGCCACATCACCGCGCGCGACGAAGGCGACCCGGTTCTCGCCGAGGCCGGTCAGCACGCCCTGGTCCAGCGACGCCTTCGCCTGCTGCACGAGACCTTCGGCATAGTAGTTCATGCGCAGGATGGTCCACGTCGGCGCCTTGGCCATAAGATGTTGCTCGCCCCGCCAGTAGGAAGCGCTGAGCGCCGGCTCTTCCTCTTGCCGCGCGCCCGCGGTCGACATGAAGACGACATGCTTGACGCCTGCCCTCACGGCCGCGTCGATGGCGGCGACGTTCTGCGCCGCGCGCTTTCCGGGTTCCAGGGTCGGGATGATGAGCAGACGATCGAGATCCGCATAAGCCTCGGCAAGACTTTCGGGCCGGTTGTAATCCCCAAATCGTCCCTGAGCCGGTCCAGAGACGGTTTCAGGCGTGCGCGTGATAGCCACGACCTCGCGCCCGTCGCGACGCTGCAGCAGCTCCGAAACGACGGCTTTGCCCAGATGGCCGCTGGCGCCGCTGACGCCGATCTTCACGTCGACCTCCCGCCTTGCAGCAGTGCCTTCCAGTCCAGCGTCTTCACCCATGACTCGAAGTCCTGAAAGGCCACGTCGGGAAACTCACGGCGGAGCGCGGGGAGATCCACCGTGTAACCGACGCGGTCTAACCATTCGGCCATCTTGACGCCATCCTCGCCCATGCGCTGGCGGATGACATCGAGCGGAATCTGGTAATAGGAGAAGGGACGGCCGGTGACGCGCGAGAGAATGGCGACCACGTCATTCCCCGTCAGCTCGTCGCCGGCGAGGTCGAAGCGCTTGCCGGCGAAGCGACCGGCGTCCTCGAGGACGGCGACGGCGACTGCCCCGATGTCCGCGAC
The DNA here is from genome assembly GCA_036268875.1 of Polyangia bacterium. Lineage (GTDB taxonomy): Bacteria > Myxococcota_A > Polyangia > Fen-1088 > Fen-1088 > DATKEU01. The sequence continues at coordinate 28,145 of DATATI010000009.1, forward strand.
GGCGATTTGCGCGAGCGTTCTCGTCGGCGGGAGCGTCCCTCCGTAGATCCCTTTGCCGAGCTGCTCTCTGCCGAAGGAGATATTCTCCATGAAGAAAGCGGGCGCGAGGATCGTTGCGCGGACGTCGATCTTGGCGATGTGCTTTTCGACCTCGTACTTGCTGTCGAAGTGCGGAACGCCCGTCCGTCGGTCGGCGGAGTTGACGGAAGTGAAGACGAGATGCACGCCGGCCATCTTGGCCGCGTCGGCGGCGGCGACGCCTTGTCGTGTCTCGGCTTCGGTACCTCCTCCGAACGGCGTCGTCATCGCGAACAGAGAGGTCGCTCCTTCGAGCGCCTTGGTGATCGCGGCAGCGTCGTCGAGCGACGCCGCTACGAGCGTCGCCCCGGCCTTCGCGAGCGCCTTCGCTTGGCT
>DATATI010000010.1 GCA_036268875.1 Polyangia bacterium
GATCCCGGAGCACGATCTGCGCGTCCTCATCGTGCGCGACGTCGACGTGCCGGCCTACGTCGAGCACGGGGCCGCCGATTTCGGCATCTCGGGGCGCGACGTGCTCGAGGAGCAAGATCGCGATCTCTACGATCCGCTCGATCTGGGCATCGGGCGTTGTCGCATGGTCGTCGCCGAGCCGGAGGATCGCCCGGTCGACGAGCGCGCGCAGGTCCACCTGCGCTACGCCACCAAGTTCCCCGAGATCACCCGCCGCCACCTGCAGGCGCGCGGGACCGTGGCCGAGATCATCAAGCTCTACGGATCGATCGAGATCGCGCCGCTGGTCGGCCTGGCCGATCGGATCGTCGATCTGGTGTCGTCGGGCGAGACGTTGCGCCAGCACAACCTGATCGAGGTGGAGACCATCCTCGAGGTCAGCGCGCGGGTCTGCGTGGGACGCGCGGCGGCCAAGCTGCACGGCGACCGCATCGACGAGATCCTGGCACGGCTGCGCCGCGTCTGCTCGGCCGCGTAGCGCCACCGGTCGGCCTGCCGCAACCCTCCCAACGCCGGCAATCTATCGTCGCCCTCAGTTAGGCGCAAGTAGCTGATATTTAAGCCACAACGTGAGATTCATTGGCACTCTCGGTGGTCGCCTGCTTGACAGCCGGGCCTCGGTGTTTAAGTCTTGCGGCGCATGCCGATCTACGAATACGCCTGCGCCGCCTGCGGACATCAGTTCGAGGAGTGGCAGAAGATGAGCGACAAGCCCATCAAGACCTGTCCGAAATGCAAAGCCAAGAAGGTGGAGAAGCTCATCAGCCACACCTCCTTCAAGCTCAAGGGCGGCGGTTGGTACTCGGACCTCTACGCCGGTCCCAAGCCGAACGGCGCCAAGGACCAGGGGTCATCCAAGGATTCCACCAGTAAGGAAGCCGCCACGGCTTCCAGCTCGACCAACAAGTCGAGCACCGAAACCAAGAAGTCCGAGGCTGCCTGATTCGGGCGGCCCACCACGACGACCACGACTCGAGAAGGAGAACCGATATGAAGATCAGACCTCTGTATGACCGTATCCTCGTCAAGCGCATCGAAGAGCAGGCCAAGACCGCCGGTGGGCTTTTCATCCCCGACACGGCCAAAGAGAAGCCGATGGAGGCCGTCATCGTGGCCGTCGGCAACGGCAAGATCCAAGAGGACGGCTCGCTACGCAAGCTCGAGGTGAAGGCCGGCGAGAAGATCCTCTTCTCCAAGTACTCGGGCAACGAGATCAAGATCGACGGCACCGATCATCTCATCCTCCGCGAGGACGACATCCTCGCGGTGATTGATTAAGTTCGGGACCCTGGGAGGGTCCCGCGCCCCCCGCGATGAGTCCCGCCGGGCAAAGCCCGCCGGCACTCGACGCGATCAACCTTCTAAGTTTTGAATCACTCTCACTGAAAAAGAACTGGAGACAGAAGTCATGGCAGCCAAAGAGATCGTCTTTTCGCAGAACGCCCGCCACAGCATCGCGTCCGGGCTCAACATCCTCGCCAACACGGTCAAGGTGACGCTCGGGCCCCGCGGCCGCAACGTCATCATCGAGAAGTCCTGGGGCTCACCGACGGTGACCAAGGACGGCGTGACCGTCGCCAAGGAGATCGAGCTGGAAGACAAGCTCGCCAACATGGGCGCGCAGATGGTCAAGGAGGTCGCCTCCAAGACCTCCGACATCGCGGGCGACGGCACCACGACGGCGACCGTGCTCGCGCAGGCGATCTACACCGAGGGCTCGAAGCTGGTGGCCGCCGGTCACAACCCGATGGACATCAAGCGCGGCATCGACGCGGCGGTCGCCAAGATCGTTCAGAACCTCAAGGATCAGGCCAAGCCCACCAAGGGTAAGACCGAGATCGCCCAGGTCGGCACGATCAGCGCCAACGGCGAGACCGTCATCGGCGACATCCTGGCCGAGGCCATGGAGAAGGTCGGCAAAGAAGGCGTCATCACCGTCGAAGAAGCCAAGTCGATGGAGACCACGCTGGACGTCGTCGAAGGTATGCAGTTCGACCGCGGCTATCTGTCGCCGTACTTCGTGACCGACGCCGAGCGCATGGAAGCCGTGCTGGAAGATTGCTTCATCCTCATCCACGAGAAGAAGCTGTCGAACATGAAGGACCTCTTGCCGGTGCTCGAGCAGATCGCCAAGTCGGGCAAGCCGTTCCTGATCGTCGCCGAGGACGTCGACGGCGAGGCGCTGGCCACTTTGGTGGTGAACAAGCTGCGCGGCACGCTGCACGTCTGCGCCGTCAAGGCGCCGGGCTTCGGCGATCGCCGCAAGGAGATGCTGAAGGACATCGCTGTCCTCACCGGCGGGCAGTCGGTCACCGAGGACCTGGGCATCAAGCTCGAGAACCTGACCCTGAAGGATCTCGGCCGGGCCAAGCGCATCACCGTCGACAAGGACAACACCACCATCGTCGAAGGCGCTGGCAAGAAGGCGGACATCGAGGCCCGCGTGAAGCAGATCCGCACGCAGATCGAGGACACCACCTCGGACTACGACCGCGAGAAGCTGCAGGAACGTCTGGCCAAGCTGGTGGGCGGGGTTGCGGTGGTCAAGGTCGGCGCGGCCACCGAGTCCGAGATGAAGGAGAAGAAGGCTCGTGTCGAGGACGCCCTGCACGCCACCCGCGCGGCCGTTGAAGAGGGCATCGTCCCGGGCGGGGGCGTGGCGTTGATTCGCGCGTTGCCGTCGCTGGACAGCCTGAAGTTCGACGACGACCGCCAGTACGGCGTCAACATCATCCGCCGCGCGGCCGAGGAGCCGTTGCGCCAGATTGCCAACAACGCCGGCGTCGATGGTTCGATCGTCGTCGACAAGGTGCGGAACGGCAAAGGCTCGTTCGGCTTCAACGCCGCCACCGAGGTGTACGAGGACCTGGTCAAGGCCGGCGTGATCGACCCGACCAAGGTCGTACGCGCGGCGCTGCAGAACGCGGCGTCGGTGGCGTCGCTGATGCTGACCACCGAGGCTCTGGTGGCCGAGCGCCCGAAGAAGAAGTCGCCTTCCGCCGGCGGCGCCGGCGCGCACGGCGGCGGTATGGGCGGCATGGGCGGCGGAGACGAGGACTTCTAGAGCGCTCGCTTCGCTCGCTAGTTGGGACGGGAGGTCGTGGTGAACGGCCTCCCGTTTTTTCTATTTGGGGCGGGCGATGGTGATCGAGACCTTGGCGGTGTTGAAGGTGGTCTCTTCGATCAGCGTCAGGGCGTCGATCTGCTGGCCCCGATCGTCGAGCCAACGCTGGCCGGCTTGCTCGTAGTCGAAGTGCCAGGCGCGGTCGCGGAAGGCCACCCACAACTGTCGCGGCGATGGTTGCGGGGTCAGCATGAAGCGCTGGTTGCCGGCGAAGGTGATGGTCAGCGTGCCCTGGCTGATGCTGACCTCGGCGACATCGGGGTCGACCGACTCGAACGCGCGGTCGATGCGCGCGAAGGTGTCGTCCAGGATGTGGCGGTAGGTTTTCTCGTCGAGCGGCGGGGCCATGGTTATCTCCGGCTGATCGCGGTCCAGAAGTCGAAGCCGGACCGTCGGATCAGCACCGGTACGGTAGCACCGGGATTGAAGCCGCGCAGAGCGTTCGGCACGTCCTTGGCCGCGTGCACTGGTTCGCTGCCGATGCGCAGGACGATGTCGCCCACGCGCACGCCGGCCTGCGCAGCGGAGCCGTGGTCGGAAAGGCGCGCGATGGTCACGCCGCGCCCGCCCGGCAGACCGCCGGCCTGGCTTGGCGGCACCTCGGTCACGTCGAAGTCGTTCTCTGCGGACGTGGCCACCTCGCGCGGGCGGTTGCACGCGGACGGGTGCGGCGCCGGCGCGCGCAAGGCGGCCAGGCGCGGGATGGCCTCCTTTTCCAGGTGTTTTCCGGCGCGCAGAAGGCCGATCTTCACCCGCGTTCCGGGCAGACTAAGCTGGGCGTCAATCTTCAAATCTTCGCTGGTGGCCACGTCGGCGCCGTTCCAGGTGACCACCACGTCGCCCGGCTCAAGGCCGGCGGTCTCGGCCGGCGAAGCCGCACCGACGCTGGCGATCAACGCCCCGCGCGCCGACGGTAGCTTAAACGCCGCTTCCAGCGCTGAATCGATCGGCTGGGCATCGATGCCGAGATACGATCGCGGCGCGCTGCCTTTGTCGCGCAGCCGCGGCAAGATCGCCTTGGCCATGTTGATGGGAATGGCAAAGCCGATCCCTTGCGCCGGCTGCAGAGGATGGCCGGCCCAGAACGCCGCGCTGACGCCGATCACCGCGCCGCTGGAATCAATCAGCGGACCGCCAGAATTTCCCAGATTGATCGACGCATCGGTCTGGATGAAGAACGAATAGATCTCCTGCTGCGGTGATTCGTGCAGCGATGCCCGATCGACGACGCGCTCCTTGGCCGAGACGATGCCGGCGGTGACGCTGTGGTTGAAGCCGTACGGGTTGCCGATGGCCACCACGGTTTCGCCGACCCGCACGGCGTCTGAATCGCCCAGCGTCAGCACCGGCAGCGGCATGGGCGCGTCGATCTTGATGAGGGCGATGTCCATGGCCGCGTCGGCGCCCACCACGCAGGCCGGCAGCTCGCGTCCGTCGTAAAGGCGCACGCGCAGGTCGGCGGCGCCGCGCACGACGTGCTCGTTGCTGACCAGATAGCCGTCCTTGCTGATGAGAAACCCGGTGCCGATTGATGTCCTCGGGCCCGAACCGCCGCCGTCGGCGGCCCGCTCGCCGTCGGTGGCGGTGCTTTCGTCGACCGTCCCGCGCACGTGCACCACCGCCGGCCTCGCCCGATCGGCCAGATCTGGCAGCGCCAGCACCGGCCCGCGTTTTTTGGGAGCGCTGGTCCACATGGTACCGGGATCTGCGGTTGCTCGCGCTGGCGCCAGGCTCAAGCCGAGCGCGCCGCCGACCAACACCATTCCGATCCGCAGCACTTTGATTCGCATGCCCAGGCGGTGAAGCGTACCTCATGTTGGCCGCGCGCGATCAGCGCGGCGACGGGCGCCGTTTACTGACGGGCGCCGGTGCGTTCAGCGCTGCCCAGCAGACGGCGCAGCTTCTGGCGATCAGCGGAGGACAGCTTTTCCTGCGGCGGTCCGGCGTCGGGCGGCGCGCTCGCCGATGCCTCGGCGACGGCGTGCTCGGCGGTCTTGGCCTCCGGGTCGGGGGCGCCAGCGATGCGGCGGCGGACGTCGTCCACCAGCGGTTTCGCCGACTGCTTGGTTCCTTCAAGCAGATCTTGAGATTCCTTGGTGTGGCTGATGGCCTGCAAGTGACCGAACAGGGTGTGCGATCCCAACGTCACCGTCGAGCCGAACCAGGCGATGGCCACCAGCAACGCCAGGCCAAGCAGGAACTTCAGCATGAGCAGCAACCGTTCTAAAGCACGACGCTGCGGCCGGCGCGAAAGACGATCTGACCCGACGCCGGCACGTCATCGGCCGAGCGCAGGCGGCGATGAAACCCCGCCACCGGGCCGCGCCGTCGCTTCGGCGAGCGAAGGATCGCCACCTTGGAGATGCGGTTTGTGCGTGTGGAACCAAAGCTGGAGACTTCGCCCATCATGAAGACCACCTGACTCATCTTCATCGCGGGAACAAACCCGTCAAATTTTTTTCGCTACAAAGTTGCCAGCAGTTCAGCAGCGTTCCTCGAAACGCGATGAGGTTTTTGGCGGGCCCGCGCTGGCGCCGGAGAGAGGTTTTGTGGCGTCCGTATATAATGCTGGCGTGGCCGCTCCCGCACCGCCCGCGCGTCCGTCTGGCTCGGCGCCTGGTACACCAGCGTCACCCGAGGCCGGCCGGTTGGTCGACCTTTATATCGTGGGCGGCGAGAGCCCCGATCCCAACGTGCAGCTCAAGCTGGCCACCCTGATCGCGTCGCGCTATCGGGTGGCGGCGCCGGCGGTGGCTGACGGACTTTCCGGCGGCGCCTGCCTGGTTGGCACCCGCCTGGCCGACAGCGCGGCCAAGAAACTCTCCGACGAACTGCGCGATCTCGGCGCCATCAGCAAGATTCAGCCGGCTGGCGTGCCATTGCGCTTGACCATCAAGCGCACCCTCGACAGTGAGGGCCGCATCATCGGCGGCACCAACCCCGAATCATTCGATCACGTGTCATCGGTGTCCAGCCCCATGCAGCTGGTCGAGATGGGCGAGCGGATCGAGACCGCTGTGCGCAAAGCGCCGTCGGCGGTGACCAAGCCGAAGACCGGCCCCGAGATCGTACGCTGCCCGATCCACGGCCTGAATTACGATCGAACCAAAGCGTCCGGCTGTATGCGCTGCCTGCAGCCCGCCCGCGACGTGGCCCGAGCGATTGAAGAGCGCCAGGCCGGCTGGGGCGACGTGCGCTCGAACCCGGTCAAGCGGGCGGCGGCGGGCCTGGCGGTGGCGGTGCTGGTCGGCCTTTTACCGGCGGCTTATTACGCCCGCGGTATCAACGGCGCCGAGGTCAAAAGCCTGCGCGCCCGCCAGGCCGAGCTGTCCGAACAGCTGGGCACCAAAGCGGTCACCGACGAGTACGACTCCCTGGACGCCAGCATCGACCAGGTGCGCAGCCGCGGCCTGCGGCGCACGATGGCGCTTTGGATCGTGGTCAGCGGCGTGGTGGGTGTGGCCTGGTCGCGCCTGGCCGGCCCACGCGACGCCAGCGACTGAGGACCGCCGACAGCGCGAAGCTGCCAGCGCGTCCGCTCAGTCGTTGGGGTTGGACGGGACCAGCTCGGCGCCGGTCTCTCTTTCCAGCGCCTCCAGCTTTTTCCGTCGCCCCCGTTCGATGGCCCAGACGATCAGGATCGACACCTGGTAGAGGCCAAACAGCGGGCCGGCCATCAACACTTGCGACAGGACGTCCGGACTGGGCGTCAGCACGCCGCCCACCACCGCGGACAGAATCAGCGCGTAGCGGTTGAATCGCCACAGGCTGCGCGCCGTGATGAGGCCGATCCACCCCAGCACCGCCAGCACCACCGGCAGTTCGAACGCGGCGCCGCAGCCGAGAAGCATGGCCAGCATGAAGCCGACCACCTCGTTCATCATGATGGTGGGCTCGATCTGCATGTTGCCGATCTGCTCGGCGAACGACAGCATGTACGCCAGGGCCGGCGTGCACAGAACGAAATACCCGAACAGGGCGCCGCCGATGAAGCAAGCGGCGGTGGCCATGGTGACCACCAGGGCCATGCGCTTTTCTTTTTTGTATAGACCGGGGGCGATGAACTTCCACAGCTCCCAGAAGATCAGCGGGCTGCTGAACAACAGCGCCCCATACATCGCGAGCTTGGTGTAGACCCAGAACGGTTCGGTCGGACTGGCGAAGTGGAAGACCACGTCCTTGCCGGGCAGGGCCATCCGCCAGGCGTTCTGGGCAGGTCGGGTGAGGACGTCGAAGTACTTCTTCACGAAGACGAACGACACGCACATCACGACCAAGAACACGATGGCCGAATTGCGCAACCGGGTGCGCAGCTCGGAGATGTGTTCGAAGAACGACATGCGTCCCTCGGAGGCGTCGGCCTTCAGTTGCTCCGGGGTTCGGACGGCTTCTTGGTCTTCGGTGCTCAGGTGAATTCCTTGCTCCGGAAGGCGGTCAACGGGGTGGTAGCGGCGAAAACGCTAGGTCGGCTTCTTGTCGTCGTCGGGCTGGGCGGCGGGGCCAACGGGGGGTGGGACGGCGCCGGGCACCTTGTTGGTGGCCGACGGTGCCGGTGGCGGCGGGGGAAAAATCGACGGGACATTTCCGCTGGGCAACAGATCGGCCTCGGTCAGGGCCTGTGTGGCGTCGTGCTTGGCGGCAGAGGTGAACGGAGGGGTCACCCGGCGCGCTGCCGGCAACGGCAGACCCACCGGTCGCGTGGGCCGTGCGCCGTCGGCGAGCGTGGCGTCCGCGGGTGTCGGCGGCGGGCTGCCGGGCGGACCACCCGGGCTGCCATATCGGGCGGTGGCCCCGGTGGGCGGCACGCCTTGACCGCCTCGGGCGACGGTGCCGGGGGGCGGGGCGCTGACGTCGACGATCTTGTCGCCGACGGTGGCGTTGGCTGCGGCCAGCGGTGATTCTTGAATCACCGTGACGTCGTCGTTCGCCGACGATTCGGGGGCCGCCAACGCGGCCGCCGCTTTCTCCGCGTCGCTGACTTCCTGGGCCCGCCGGCGAATCTCTTCCATCTGTTGCTTGATCAGATCGCGGCGTTTCAGTTCGTCGGGGTGCAACGTGACGGCGTCGCGCAGCTCTTCGAAAGGCTTGCGAATGGCTTCGTCCAACTGGATTTCATTTTTGACGTCGGCGGTGGTCTTGCGAATTTCGCGGATCAACTTGCCAAGACCAGAGGCCAGCTCGGGCAGCTTTTTTGGACCAAGGAAGATCAGGGCCAGAAGCAGAATGACCGTGATCTCGCCCATGCCGAGGTTAAACACGATCAAATATTTAACTCAGATCGGCTGAAACGCACAACGCGCGCGCATTTTTCCGAAAGTCGTCGGCAGTTGACGTTTTCTAAAACAGCGCGATCTGCTGCGGCGGGCCAATTCGATAGGCAGCGACCTGGCGGCCGGCCAGGGCCGCTACCAGCTGATCGTCGGCGGCGTGGCGGACCGCCACTTCGCGCGCGCCCGTGCTGGCGATGTAATCCAGAACATCGACGAATCCACCGACGTTCGACAGGGGCACAGCCACGTCGGCGGGCAAGCGCCGGGCGGTGATCGGATCGGCGGCCCAACCGGAAGCAAGGATGGTGACCACCGCCGGCAGCGCCTTCAGCCGTCCGGCGTGGTGATCTTCGGGCGGCCACAGCAAAGCTTCGCCCGGTGCCAGCGGGCCGCCGAACCGGAGCAGCGGCGGCACCGGCGCGCCAGCATCGGCAAAGGCGGCGCGGGCGGCGATGACCTGCCGATGCGCGCGCACGGTGATGCCGGCCGCGACCAGGGTTTGCGCGACGTCCAGGGCCGGACCCAGCGGACGGGCCAGCACCACCGCCGCCTTGCCGTCCGCGCCGGCGGCCCGGACGTGGTCGCGCACCTTGGCCAGCGCATCGGCGTAAGGCGGAAACTGAAACTGCGGCTGGGCGAACGTCCCGTCCACGCAGAGCGCATCGGCCGTGCGAATGTCGGCGCCGGCGGCGATCGGGCCGGCGTAGACGATTCGTTGGTCGGCAACTTCACACAGCAGCGACGATGCGCCAGGCAGGTGGCCCGACGGAAACAGCTCCAGGCGCAGGCCGCCGAGCACGAATGGACGCCCGAAGGCCGGGCAGAGCGTGTGCGGCCGCAGCCGCGCGCCTGCCGGGCCCAGCAGGGTCAGCGTCGCCTCGCTGGCCAGAATCTGACGGTGCCCGGCCCGCGGACTTGGCAGCAGACGGGCGGCGCGCGCGTCCAGCGCCGAGGCGTGCGACAGGAAAATCAGATCACTGCCGGCGCTGGCGTCGCACGCCAGGATCGAATCGCGCACGCGCACGCCGCCACGAAAGCTGAAGGTGGGCGCCGTCGATTTCGCCACGGTGCTGACTTATAGACGGTGGCGCAGACTTTCAGAAGGATGTTTCAGAAGTTGCCGCCGGAGGAACACCGCCTGTAAGCTGGCCGGGCCATGGCTGGCGTCAGTCCCCGATTTCGGCAGGATCTGGTGGCAGTCGCCGCCGAAGAGGACCGCGTGGCCTACGTCGACGTCCACGATCCGGGTAGCGGCACGCAGTTCCGCTTCTACGATTTCGAATACGCCCTGGCCACCCAGATGGACGGCCGCCCCGTTGACGACATCGTCGGCTGGGCGGCGTCGAGTTATGGCATGGAGCTGACCCCGGAGGGCATCGAAGAGTTTTCGCGCCAGTTGTCGGGGTTGGGATTCCTGGAGACGCCCGCTGGCGACGAAGGTGCCGCCGCCGCGGACGACGAGTCGTCTCAGACGGTCAGCCACCTGGTCAACGAAGCGGTCAGCCAGGTCGCGGTGCTGCCGACCCGACGTGACCGTGGCGACGAAGGGCCGGCCGGCTTCGGCGATTTCTCGCCGCGGGACGTTCTGGGCGCCGATGAGACCACCGCTGACGCCGAGTGGCGCGCCACCGACGGGGAACGGACGGTCAGCGGCGATCCCCTTTCCGACCTCTTCGCCGGCCGCGAATCGGCGCGGCCAACACCGGCGCCATCAGAAACGTTTGAGTCGCCACCAGCGGCGCCTGCCCAAGAGGCGGTCAACGAATTCAACGACAGCGAAGCCACCAGTCACTGGGTGCCGCCATTCGCTTCCGACCAGAAACGCGAGCCGTCGCACTGGGCGGCGGATCTGAACGACGATCTGCCGCCGGCCAGCGCGCCGCCGTCGCCGAACCCGACCCTCCCCGCGGATTTGCCGCCGGCCAGCGAGACCCTGCTTGGTTTCGGCGCCGCCGCGCTGGGCCCGCCGGGCGAGCCGTTCGGCAAGTCCGCTTCGCGCCGCGGCCGCCCGATGGGGCCGCTGACCCCTACACCGGTCGCGGTTTCGGCGACGTCGCTGGCCACGCCGCCACCGCGCCGAATGGAAACTGCCTGGTCGCCGTTGCCGACACCACCACCGTCGCTGACGCCGTCGCCGTCACTGACGCCGTCGCCGACGCCGCCGCCCATTGTGCCGCTGCCGCCAGCCACGATGCCGGTCTTGCCGTTCGAACGCCGCCAGCCGCCCGCGCCAGAAGAGGTGGTGATGTCCGCGTTCCAGCACAGCGCCGCGGCCGCGGAGGCGAACCTGAACGCCAGCGCGAACGCGCCGCCGCGGGTACAGTTCCGCGCTCCCATCGAGCCGCCGCGTTCGTCACGCGGTCCGAAGATCGCCGTGGTGATCATGCTGATCTTGGCCGCCGCCGCCGGGATCGCTTACTACCTGTGGACCAGCAGCGTGGCGGCCGCTGCCGTCAAGCACGTGCGTGTGCTGTCGCCCAAGCCAGCCGCTGTTTACCGCTGGTTCGACAGCACCGGTCGAGTGGCCGGTGGCGAACTGCGCACCTTGGCCTTCGAAGGCGGCGGGCGGGTCACGGACGTGCTGCCGGCTGGTTCATCATTTTCAGCCGGCGAGATCATCGCCCGGCTGCAGGGCGCGGCGCTGGGCGAGACCGAAGTCAGCCACCACCGCGCGCGGCTACTATTTTACCAGCAGATGCGCGACAGCATGCGCGCCGCCAACAACGTGCCCGAGCTGCGCCAGGCGGAGATCAAGATCGGTATCAAGACCGGTCTGCTGGCCGAGGCCGAGGCGTGGCTGACGCCGAGGGTGATCCGTCCCGCCGAGTCAGGTCAGGTGATCGAGGTGCTGGTGAAGCCCGGCGACACAGTCGGTCCGCACATGGCGGCGCTGAAGATCAACCCTGGGCGCCTGCGCGGCGAATTCATCTTTTCGGCGGCGGACGCGGCGACCGCGCGGGCGCTGTCCTTCTGTCGCGTCGAGGTGATCGGCCAAGCGCCCACCGCCTCGATCACGCTGGCGCGCAAAGGCGAGGAAGCCAGCGCCGCCGATTCGGGGCCGCCGCAGGCCGGGGCTTCCGCCCGCTTTGTCGACTGCCAACAAAAGGCGGCGATTGCCGAGGCCGTCGCCCCGGTCGTCGGCGAGCCTGTGTTCTCGGTCGAACTGCCTCCTGGCGCGGCGGTCAGCGTGGGCCAGCCTTTGCGTCTGGCGCGCGCCCGCTTTGACGGCGTCTTTCCCATCCCGCGCGCCGCCGTCCTGCGCTCTGCCGACAGCGACCGCGTCTTCGTCGCCACCGCTGGCGGAATCGCCGAAGCGCGCGCCATCACCTTGGCCGACACGAACGGCGCGGATGTCTTGATCACGCAAGGTCTCGACGTTGGCGACGCGGTAATCGTCGACGGGCCGGTCGATCTGCGGGACGGCGCGCGCATCGTTGTTGATCGCTAAGAGGCTGTCGCTGAATTTGCCGCGCTCTTCCAGTAGCGCACACCTGCCTCGCCTCAATCAGCGTAACCAGCCGCCTGCAACCGAAACAAATGTGCATAACGACCGTCGCGCGCCAGCAGTTCGGCGTGCGAGCCCATCTCTTCGATCTGGCCGTTCTTCAAAACGACGATGCGGCCGGCCAGGCGCACGGTGGCCATCCGGTGGCTGATCAAGATGGCGGTGCGGCCGCGGGCCAGGGCGGCGAAGCGTTTCCACATCTCGTGTTCGGCCTCGGCGTCCAGCGACGCCGTCGGCTCGTCGAGGATCAGCACCTCGGCGTCGCGCATGAACGCGCGGGAGGTGGCGATTTTTTGCCACTGTCCGACGGACAGCTCGTGGCCGGCCTCGAAGTATCCGCCCAGCATGGTGTCCAGTTGTTGCGGCAAGGCCTGCACCACGGCGTCTGCGCCGCCGGCGCGGGCGGCGGCTTGGATGCGCGGACGATCGCCCAGGGCCGGCACCCAGCCAAGGCCGATGTTCTCGGCGGCGGTGAACTGATAGCGGACGAAGTCTTGAAATACAGCGCCGATGCGGCGGCGCAGTTCGTCGCCGTTCAGGTCGCGCAGGTTCGTGCCGCCGTAGAAGATGGCGCCTTCGGTCGGTTCGTAAAGGCGCATCAGCAGGTGAATCAGCGTCGATTTGCCGGCGCCGTTGTCCCCGCACAGCGCCACCACTTCGCCCGGCGCGATGGTGAGATCGACGTGGCGCAGGGCCCACGCTTCTTTGCCAGGATAGCGAAACGAGACGTCACGGAATTCGATCGCCTGGGGTTGCGGCAGCGCCGCCGTCGGCGGTGCGTCGGTCGCCGCCAGCGCCGGCGCAGGCTCGCCGCCGAGATCCAGATAGGCGAACAGGTTCGACATGAACAAGGCGTCCTCATAAAGACCGCCCAGCGCGCCCAGCAAGGATTGAAACGCGCCTTGTCCCTGACGAAAGACCATCACGTACAACGTCAGATCGCCAAGCGAGATGGCCGCCCGCGCCGCGCGCCCGGCCGCCCAGCCGTAACAGGCGTAAAAAGCGCCCAGACTGAGCAGCGTCAGGGCCAACCCGAAGGCGAACCGCCTGAAGGCCAGGGCGCGGTCCTCGCGATAGAACTTGTCGAACAGCGTGCGATAGCGCTCGAGCACCAGCGGTCCCAGGGCGAAGAGCTTGACCTCTTTGACGTGCGTGTCGCGGGTGAGCAGCCATTCCAGGTAATTGAGACGGCGGGCCTCGGGCGCGCGCCAGCTGTAAAGACGAAAGCTCTCGTTCGACAGGCGCGCCTCGCTGATGAACGCGGGAATGGAAGCCAGCGCCAGCACCACCACCGACGCCGGCGACAGGCGCGCCAGCAGGAAGGCATAGCTGCCCAGCGAGATGGCGCTCTGGGCGATGCCCAACAAGCCCAGCACCATCGACAGCGGGCGCGACGAGGCCTCGCGCCGGGCCCGTTGCATCTTGTCGTAGAAGGCAGCGTCTTCGAAGTGGCGCAGCTCCAGCGTCAGCGCCTTCTCCAGAATGTCGACGTTGATGCGGTTGCCGAGCTGGGCGCGCAAAAGCTCGCGCACCAGCGTCGATAGCCGGGTCAGCAGCGTCGACGCCGCCATCAGCAGCAATTCCAGAAGCACCAGGCGCGTCGCCTTTCCCGGGTCGTGCGTTCCCGAGGCGCGCGCCGCGGTCACCACCGCGTCGATGATCAGCTTGCCCACCCAGGCGATGGCGGCCGGCAAGATCCCGCCGGCCACCGCCAGCGCCGCCACCGCGATGGTGAGCGCGCGGTTGGTCTGCCAGAGAATGCGAAACGTGCGTCGCACGTGGGGCAGCAAGCGCAGCGTTTCGCGCAGGCGTTCACCCAGCGGTGGTCGGGGCGCAGGCGGCGATGACGCCATCTCAGGCTCTGTTCTGGATCAAATTCCGATCCGCTGCAGCGACAGCAGCGGCCGGGTGGCATCGGCCTCCCCGTCGCCGCCGAGATCCACCACGCAATCGATGGCCCAGTCTTCGTCGCCGGCGGGATCGATGATCCGCTGCTGGGCGCGCCAGCGCCGATCACCAAGCGGGGCGATGACCGTGTTGCTGGGCCGGCGCGCCGCTGGGGTGGTGACGATGCTGGCATGCGCGGCCCAGTACGCGGCCAGCGCGGCGGCCAGGCGATCCTCGGTCCACGGCTGGCCGTCGTCGGGCGCGGCGGGCGCCAGGCAGGCCAGCGCGCCGGCGTAGTCGCGCGCAGACAGCGCTTTCAACAAGGCGTGCAATTCGGCTCGCACCCGCGCGGCCAGCGCTTTCGGATCGGCGGCCAGATCGCGTGGGCGATCGGCGATGGGCGATTCGTGCACCACCATCGCGCGCCGGCCGCTGGGATCTTTCAGGTTCTCCCACTCGTCCAGCAAGCTGGAGTCGATCGCCTTCAGCATCTGGCGAAAGTGGGCGATGACGTCCAGCACATCGTCGGTGCGCGCCGCCGCCGGCACGGCCTGGGTCAATGTCTTGTAGACGTCGGACAGATAGCGCAGAAGCACGCCCTCGCTGCGCTGCAGGCCATAGTCGCGGATGTATTCGGCGAAGCTGGCGAAGGTTTCGTACATCTCGCGGGCGACCGACTTGGGGCGGATGTTGGTCTCGCCTACCCACGGGTGCTTGTCGGCGAAGGCGTTGAACGTGGTGTAGATGAACTCGCGGTTCGGCTTCGGCCACTCCATCTCTTCCAGCTGGGCGATGCGCTGTTCGTACTCGATGCCCTGCGCCTTCATCTCGTCCATGCGCTCGGTCTTCAGCTTGTCGAGCTGGCGGTGAAGGACCACGTCGGGATTTTCCAGGATCGCCTCGACCAGTGTCAGCACGTCCAGCGCGTAGGTCGGCGACGCCGGGTCCAGCGCCAGCAGCGCCTCCAGCAGATACAGCGACAGCGTCTGGTTCATGGAGAAATCACGCTGCAGCTCGCCGCTGACTTCGACCAGGCGCCCGTTCACCGCCTCGTGAGGGACGACGCTGACGATGCCAGCGCGGCGCAGGGCGCGGAAGCTCACGGCGGCGTGGCGGCGCTGCTCGCGCTTGCTGCGATCGCTGCCGTGCGAGGCGCCGATGAAATTCACCAGCCGCCGGTAGCCGCCCCCACGCGCGCTGGTCTTGCACTGCAGGCAGTTCAGCAGCATCCCGTGGGTGACGGAAAAGCGCGACTGCAACGCCTCCGGCGTGCCGCTCACCAGACGATCGAAGGTGCTCTTGTCCCAGTGGACGTAGCCTTTGGTCGGCGGCTTGTGCATCACCACCTTCTTGCCGCCGGCCTTCTTGCTGGCCAGACGCTTGTTCTCGATGGTGTGCGCCGGGGCCTGGGCGGCGACGGTGCCGCGATCGTCGAAGCCCTTGCGGCCGGCGCGGCCGGAGATCTGCTGAAAGTCGCGCACGCTCAGGACGCCGGTCTTTTCGCCGTCGAACTTGCAAAGTTGGGTGAACAGCACCGTGCGCAGCGGAATGTTCACCCCGACGCCCAGCGTGTCGGTGCCGCTGACCACCTTCAGCAAGCCGGCCTGGGCTAGTTTTTCTACCAGCAGACGGTACTTCGGCAGCAGGCCGGCGTGGTGCAGGCCGATGCCGTGACGGATGAAACGCTGAAAATCTTTTCCGTACGGCGTGTCGAAGGAGACGTCGAGCAGCGCCTGCCGGATGGATTCCTTCTCGTCCTTGCTGCAGATGTCGACGCTGAGAAGATTCTGCGCCTCGTCGGCGCAGGCCCGCTGCGTGAAGTTCACCAGGTAGATGGGATAGCGCCGCGTCGCCACCAGCTCGGCGATGGTCTCGTGCAGCGGCGTCTCTTCATAGATGTAGTCGAGGGGCACGGGACGCTCCCGGCTGCGCACGGTCGCGACCTCTCGTCCGGTGGTGGCTTTCAGGCTCTGTTCGATGAGGCGGGTGTCGCCCAGGGTGGCCGACATCAGCAGGAAGGTGGCGTCGCGCAGGGCCAGCAGCGGGATCTGCCAGGCCACCCCACGCTCGCGGTCCGAGTAATAGTGGAACTCGTCCATGATGACGTAATCCACGCGCGCGTCTGGATCGCGCAAAGCCATATTCGCCAGGATCTCCGCCGTGCAGCACATCACCGGCGCGTTGCGGTTGATGCTGGCATCGCCGGTCAACATGCCGACGTTGTCGGGGCCGAACAGCTGGCACAGGGCGAAAAATTTCTCGCTGACCAGCGCCTTTATCGGGCAGGTGTAGTAGGAAATTTTTCCTTCGGCCATCGCCTTGAAGTGCATGGCCGTCGCCACCAGCGATTTTCCCGAACCGGTCGGCGTGTTGAGAATGATGTGCTTGCCGGAGACCAGCTCCAGCAATGCCTCTTCCTGCGCCGGATACAGGGCGAGGCCGCTGTCGGTGGCAAAGGCGACGAAGCGGCTGAGGATCTCGTCGGGGCCAAGCGGTCCGTCTCCGCCGTCCAGCAGCGCCGCCAGCGGCGCGGTTGTTTCGCCCCGCGAACGGTCGTTGAGAATCGGCGGTGTTAAAGCGACAGTTGTCATGCGCGAAGCACGAACAGTATACAGGGCCATCCGCTGGCCGCCGGGCCTTACGGAAGGACCACGAACGGATCCGCCGACGCCATTTGGCAGTTCTGGCGCGAAGGAACGTCGACGGTGATAGGGGCGATCTGCCCGCCGAGCGGCACCTTCACCGCAGTCGCTGATGGAGAATATTCATTCATTGATTCGAGAGTAATACCTAAAATGCGCTGACCTTCACGACGCTGCACCCGAAGTCAGATGGACATTGATCAGTCGAGAAGTCAGAACAGAACTGCTTGGTAGCGATTCCATGACACTGCACCCATTCGCATCCCCAAACGAAGCTGCCGGGGTTTGTTTCCTGAGTGGAGTGAGTGCCGTTGCAATCTTGAACATCCGTGACAGTGTCGCAAATGTCGGCACAGGTGCCCGAGGCGCTCCACGCGCATCTTGGCTTGAGACAACCGCTTTCACTGTGGACGCTCGTGCAAGTCTGATCCGGCGTTACGGATCGATAGGCGACACAGGCCTCTCCACGAATGCACCCGGGAACAGAATCGCAACTATCAGTGTCTATGGATTCGCAAAGAATGGCTGGGCCTGAGCATTGATAGTTACTGCCGCACGTAACGTCACTGCTAGAGAATATCGAGATCAAAATTGTATATACGAGGAGCGCACCACGTCGTCGGCCAGGTGATTGACCGTTTCGACGTTTTTCGTTCATTTTTTGGGCCATGTTACCGGCGCAGCTTTTTTTCCAGCAGCTTGTACGAATCGGTCAGCTTCTGCGTCAGCTCGTTGGCGGCCTTTTGGTTTTCCGGGCGATCGTTGTGCAGGTCGGGGTGGTATTTGCGCATCAGCGTGCGGTACGCCTTGCGCACGGTTTCAAAGTCAGAACCGGGTGGCACCTCCAGCGCGGCGTAGGCTTTGCGAACCGCGGCGTCGTCGCTGGCGCTGCGCCGGGGAGGCGCCGTGCCCGGCCGGCGACCCGTCGATGACGAAGCGCCCGGGCGCGGCCCGTGCGCCGCTTCCTCGGCTTCTTCGCGCGCCCGCTTGCGGCGATCCAGCTCGGCCTCGAGCTCGGCGTCGCTGAGCGCGTCGGCGGTGCCCATGCCGTTGCCGTGATAATCGTCTTCGTCCTCGCTGCGGGCCGCCCGTTCCAACAGCGAGTTCAGCTCGGCGCGCGCGAGATCGATCAGGCGCCGTCCGATGCTCACCCGGACGACCTCGCGAACAAGCTCTCGGCGTCCATCTCCGGCGGCTGCGGCAGCTTCAGGTATTCCAGGATGGTCGGGGCCACGTCGGCCAGCCGCCCGCCGGCGCGGAATTTTCTCCCCCGCAGATCGCCGCCGATGGCCAGGAACGGCACCGGATTGGTGGTGTGCGCGGTCTGCGGCTGGCCGGTCTCCGGATCGATCATCGTCTCGCAGTTGCCGTGATCGGCCGTGACAAAAACCGCGTAACCGGCCTTTTCCGCTGCCTCAGCCACACGCGCGATGCAGGCGTCGATGGTCTCGATGGCCGACACCGCCGGCTTCAACATGCCGGTGTGGCCGACCATGTCCGGGTTGGCGTAGTTCACCAGGATGAACGGCGGCGCGTCCTTGCCGCGCGAAAGCGCCTGCACCACGCCGTCGGTGACCGGGACGGCGGACATCTCGGGCGCCAGATCGTACGTGGCCACGTTGCGGTTCGACGGCACCAGCACGCGCTCCTCGCCGGGGAAGGGCGTCTCGTTGCCGCCGTTGAAGAAGTAGGTGACGTGGGCGTACTTCTCGGTCTCGGCGGTGCGCAGCTGGGCGATGCCGTGCAGGGCCAGCACCTCGCCCAGGATCATCTTCAGGCTCTGCGGCGGAAAGGCCGGCGGCACGGCGATCTTGGCGTCGTACTGGGTCATGGTGGCGAACGCCGCCAGCTTGGGCCTGGGGCCGCGATCGAAATACGGGAAGTCGTCGGCGGCGAAGGCCAGCGTCAACTGGCGCGCGCGATCGGCGCGGAAGTTCCAGAAGAAGGCGGCGTCGCCGTCGCGCACCACCGCCGCTGGCTTCCCGTCGCTGCCGCGCAGGCACAGCGGCTTGATGAACTCGTCGGTGATCTCCTTGTCGCCGTCGCCGCTCTTGCCGGCGTAGTTCTCCTCGACGGCGGCGGCCAGATCGTCGACCAGCCGGCCCTCGCCGCGGGTGAGCATCTTCCAGGCGATCTCCAGCCGCTCCCAGCGCTTGTCGCGATCCATGGCGTAGTAACGGCCAACGGCGCTGGCCACCTGGCCGACACCGATCTCGCGCAGCTTGCCGGCGACCTCGCGCAGATAGCCAGCGGCCGAGCGCGGCGGCGTGTCGCGCCCGTCCAGGAACGCGTGCCACGCCACCTTGGTCAGCCCGCGCCGCTTGGCGAGCGCGCACACGGCATAGGCGTGCTCCAGCGCGGCGTGGACGTTGCCCGGGCTGGTGAGGCCGAACAGGTGCAGGGTGCCGCCGCTTTGTTTCACCGCCTCGATGGTCTGATTCAGCGTCGGGTTCGTATAGAACGTCCCGTCCTTGATGCCGAGATCGATGCGGACGATATCCTGATAGACGATGCGCCCGGCGCCCAGGTTCAGGTGGCCGACCTCGCTGTTGCCCATCTGTCCGTCGGGCAGGCCGACGTCGTGGCCGGAAGCGCCGATCAACGTCCAGGGATTCTCCGCGAACAGCCGGGAAAAGTGTGGCGTGCGGGCCAGACGGATGGCGTTGCCTTCTTTGTCGGGGCGCTCGCCGAAACCGTCGAGAATGACCAGCACGGCGCGGGGCGATGAGTTCATGCGCGCGAATCTATCATGATGATTTCCCCCCCGGCGCGCCAGACCGCGCCGGCGGCGCTGGGGATGTCAGCGGCTGTAGGGTTCGTTTCGGATCACCGACAACGCGCGGTAGATCTGCTCGCACAGGATCACCCGGGCCAGGCGGTGCGGCAGGGTCAGCGCGGTCAGCGACAGGCGGACGGCGGCGCGCTGGGAGAGCGGGCGCGGCAAGCCGTCGGCGCCGCCGATCAAAAAAACCAGCGCGCGCGTACCGTGCAACATTCGTTTTTCCAGGAACGTCGTGAACGTGGCGGTGGACCACGCTTCGCCGTCGGGCTCGAGGGCGATCACCTCGGCGCCGGCCGGAATGCGCCGGGCGAGGGCGGCGTCGTCGTCGACTTCGATCACCTCGACCGGCAGGTGGCGCTGCGCCCGCCGCAGATAATCGTCGCACACCGCGGCCATGTGCTTGTCGCGCATCTTGCCGACGGCCAGCACGACGATCTTCACGATCGGCGCCCGGCGTCGTGGCCGTTCACTTACAGCGCGCCGTAAAGCGCGTCGGGCTGGGTGATCATCGCCTCGGGTGGGATCGCCATCTTGACCCGCGGCGCATCGATCCACAGGCTCTCGAGGTCGTAGAACTCGCGCACCGGGTGATAGAAGACGTGAATGACGATCGATCCGAAATCGAGCAGCGTCCAGCGTCCGTTGCCGCCGCCTTCGTGGCCAAGGACGTGACGGCCGCGGGCCTTCATCATCGCCGTGATGTGATCGGCGATGGCGTCCACCTGCCGATCGCTGCGTCCGCTGACGATGCCGATGAAGTCGGTGTAACTGGCCATCGCCGACACATCGATCAGCACCGGCATCAGCGCTTTTTTGTCCAGGGCGCCGTTCATCAGCTCAAGCGCCAGCTCGCGCAGGTCGCCAAGGTCGCGGCCGTTGTTGAGGACGGTCGACTGGGCGGCGGCGGTGGGCAGGGGCCTCACCTTCTCGGCGGCGACGCGGTGGGCGGGCTTGCGCGCGTTCTTGAGATCGCCGCGCACCGGAAGCCGCCCGGTGGTGCGCGCCGGCTTGCGCGCGGCCCGCTTGGGTTTGCTCCGCGTCTCTTTGCCTGCGGAGGTTCTGCCTTTGCCACCTGTTCGCTTTGTTGTCGTCACCTGCCTTCAAGAGTAGCAAAGCACCACCACAGTAGCTACGCGAGAAAACCCCCCGATTCAGCGCGATGTGGGCGCCGCCACCAGTCAATGGCGGCTGCCGCGACCGGCAACGTGACAGTGCGGTGACTTTTATTAATTATTTTGGTGGCGTGGTTGGCGGCGCTGGGGCCGCTTCGGCCGCCGCGGCTTGCTGGCGCTCGCTCTCCGCTTGCTGCCAGCGGCGTTCGAACACGCGCACCAGCGTCTCAAGGTAGCTCGTGCCCAGGCGCGACAGGCCGTCTTCGACCGAGACGGAGGCGCGATCCAGCCAGCGCGCCTCGGCGGGGGCGGCGCCAACGGCCGGCTCGTCTTCTTCCAACACCACACCCGCCTTGCCGCCGCTGCGCACCCACTGCTCGACCGCTTTTTGAAAGCGCCCGGTCGCCCAGACCGGCGCCTCCAGCAGCGATCGACCCAGGATGCCGCCGCCGTCACGGAAGATCGCCACCACCGCGCTTCGTTCGGTTTCGGCCAGCGTGGATTGAATCACCGCCCGCAGCTGGATGGCCCGCGCCCGATCCAGCCCGGCGCCGACGTGCAGCTTGGCGCAGAAGTGATCGAACAGCGTGCCCATCTGAAAAGTAGTGGCCATGTCCTCGGCGCGCCGCCCGATGGCCAGGACGGCGAAGAATTTTCGCCAGGCCAGCTTCAAGGCCAGCAGCGTCGCTGCGGTCAAGGTGGCGTTGCGTACGGCGCTGCCCTCGCGCGGATCAGCCAGAAGCTCGGCCGACGACAGCGCCAGATCGACCTGCCGCCGCTCGGCCAGATTGATCAGCATGCCGGCGCGCACCCGGCCGGCGATGTATTCATCGGCCACCGGGATGGGCACCACGCCGCCCACCACCGTGGCCAGCAGCGACCGCCGCACGATCAGGCGTCGGTGCGGGCGCAGGTGGTCCAGGCGGCCGGCCCCTTCCGGGCGGCGCCCGCCGGGGAAAATGATCAACTCGGGCGCGGCAGGGTCAGCGGGTGGGCCCTGGCCGTTGCCATGTTTGTCGTCAGCGCCGCTTTTCACTTGCGGCCCTTCTTTTTCTTCGACGGTGGCGGCGGCACGGCCGGCGGCGGGACGTGGCCGCCGAGGCCGCGCAGCATCTCTTTTTGTTCGGGGACGATGCGCTGGCGCAGCGCCAATTCCTCGGCCGGCGGTCGTTCGATGGGGGGAACGGCGGCGGCGTCGGTCAGCACCGCGTGCACGTCGACCTCACCTTTCATCGGGCGATTGTCTTCGGTCAAGGTGAAGGCGGCGGTCAGGTCGGCCTTTACCAGCGCGCCGGAGCGTTCGTCGACCAGCATGTCGCCCGCCAGCGTCTGCACGGTCACCGTGCCGCGCCATTTGCGCAGCGCCCGCACTTCGCCGGGCGGCAACGCCAGCGCTTCGCCTTTGCTGATGCGGTAGTCGGCGGCCCTGGCCCCGGCCAGAAGCTGCGATGGTCCGGGCTCGATCGCCGCCGTCGCCGCCACCACCTCCCACGCCGCCCAGGGCCCGCCCAACGCTTCTTCCAGAAGCTGCGTGGGTTCCGGTTCCTCGGCGACGCGGCGGATCATCTTTCCATAGCGTAGCGCAGTGCTGAGCTCGCGCCCGTAAAGGACCACGTCGCGCCCGCCGTCGCGGTCGTTGATTTCGCTCAGGCGGTAGTTACCGGCCCGATCCAGCCAGACGTTGGTGGTGGTGGTGGTACCGGCGGCGTCGGCGGTGTCGCCGTCGGGGGTGATGACGAAACGGGTGGTGGCGTGAAAGTGCCCACCGCCCATCTTGCGAAAGGCGCCGGCGAAGAACGCCGGCCGCAACGCCTGTTCCAGCGACGCCGTGCGGGCGCGCGCCTGCTCGCGGGCGGCCCGACCGCAACCGACGGTGGCGGCGCATGCGGCGACGAACAAGGCGGCGATGGGGAGACGGCGGGGGCTCACGAAACGCGGAGATTAGCACCGGAAGGTCAAACGTGGCCGGCGCCCGTCGCCCGCCGCGGGGGCCGAAGCGGTGAAAGTTCGCCAAGGCCCGGCTGATCCGGCATAGCTATGGGATGGACGGCGCCGCCGAATTCCTGCTCTCGCCAGTGGCCATCGCGCTGGCTGGCCTCCTCGGCGCGGTGTGGGGCAGCTTCTTCAACGTCTGCATCGCGCGCGTGCCGCTGGGCCAGTCGGTGGTGCGCCCAGCGTCCCGCTGCATGTCCTGCGGAACCGCGGTGCGCCCCGTCGACAACATCCCCATCGTTTCCTACCTGCTGTTGCGGGGGCGCTGCCGGTCGTGCGGGACGGGTTTTTCCCCGCGTTATGCCCTGGTCGAAGCGTTGATGGGCGGGCTGTCGGCGCTGCTGTTCTGGAAGGCGGTGACCCTTGACGTCGACGGCGCGGTGGCGATCCGGCTGGCGCGATTTGCCCTTTATTTCGCCTTCTGCGGGACGCTGGTGGTGCTGTCGTTCATCGACCTTGATACAAAACTTTTGCCCGACGTGATCACCTTGCCGGCCATCCCCATCTTCTTTCTGGCGGCGTTCGGCGCGCACGAGGTCGGCTGGCGCGACCGGGCCATCGGCGCGCTGGCGGGATATCTGTTCGTGCGTCTCATCGCCGACGCGTACTTCTACATTCTCAAACGCGAGGGGATGGGCCTGGGCGACGGCAAGCTGCTCGCGATGATGGGCGCGGCGCTGGGCTGGAAGGCGCTTCCGTTCATCATCTTCGGTGGTTCGTTCCTGGGCGCGGCGATCAGCATCCCGCTCTTGCTGGTCGCTCGTCGTCGACAGAAAACGGCGCCCGGCGGCACCCAGGCCGACGCCGACGATTCGCTGGCCCGGATGCAGGTGCCGTTCGGCCCGTTCCTGTCGCTGGCGGCGATCCTGTATCTGTTCGTCGGCCAGTCCGTGCTGCACGCCCTGGTCGCGCCGCTCGATGGTTGACGGGCTGATGGCCTTCTTCGGCGGTTACGCCGCGGTCTCGGCGATGATCTGGTGCAGGCGATCTTCAACCAGCGTCCGGATGCTGCTCAGGCGGCCGGCGCTGTCCGCTTCAAAGCGCAGCACCAGCACCGCGCCGGTGTTCGACGCCCGCACCAGTCCCCAGCCGACGGTGCGGCCGTCCTCCTGAAAGCTGATCCGTCCGCCGTCGATGTCGACGACGGGATGGCGCTCGCGGAACCAGGCCACGGTCCGCCGCACCACCTCGAACTTGATCTCCTCGGGACAGTCGAGGCGGATCTCGGGCGTGTTGTGCAGCGCCGGCAGCGTGTCGTAATGCTGGGCCATCGTCGCCGGCCCCCGCGACAGAAGTTCGATCAGGCGCGCGCCGGCATAGACCGCGTCGTCAAAGCCGTACCAGCGATCGGCGAAGAACATGTGCCCCGACATCTCGCCGGCCAGGGCGGCGTTCTCTTCCTTCATCTTCACCTTGATCAGCGAATGGCCCACCTTCCACATGATGGCCTTGCCGCCGAGAGCGGTGATCTCGTCGAACAAGGCCTGGCTGCACTTCACTTCGCTGACGAAGGTGGCGCCCGGTTTGTCTTTCAAGATCTCGCGGGCGAACAGCATCATCAGTTGGTCGCCCCAGACGATGCGTCCCTTGCCGTCGACGGCGCCGATGCGATCGGCGTCGCCGTCGAGAGCGATGCCCACCTCGGCGCCGGTTTCGCGCACGCGGGCGCTCAGCGCCTGCAGATTCTCCGGCACCGTCGGATCGGGGTGGTGGTTGGGGAAACGCCCGTCGGGCTCGCAGAAGATTCCTTCTGCTTCGATACCCAGCGCTTTCAGGATCGGCATCAAGGCCACGCCGCCGGTGCCGTTGCCGCCGTCGACGATCACCTCCGGGCGACGCGCGCCCAGGCGGACGTTGCCGACGATGGTGGCGATGTAGTCGGGCAGGATGGCGTGCGCACTGGCGGTGCCCGGACGTCCGGTGGTGCGGAAGGCGCGCGCTTTGATGCAGGCGAGCAGGTTCTGAATCTCGGCGCCGTGGATGGTGCTGCGCCCGGCGACGATCTTGAAACCGTTGTCCTCGGAAGGATTGTGGCTGGCGGTGATCATCACGCCGCCGTCTGCGCCCAGGTGAAACACCGAAAAATAAAGTCCCGGCGTGTGCACGATGCCCACGTCCACCACGTCCAGGCCGGCGCTAAGAAGCTGCTCCTTCAGCGCCGCGTGGATGCGCGGCGACGACAGCCGGCAGTCGCGGCCCAGGGTGATGCGGGTGGCGCCGCGCGCGACGAACATGGTGGCGATGGCGCGGCCAAGATCACTGACGAAGGCGTCGGGCAGATCGCGCTCGGCGTGGCCGCGGAGGTCGTATTCACGAAACACACGAGCGTTCATGGGCAATGGTCTAGGAAAGATTGATCGGGCGGGGCGCGTTCACAAGAGGTCGTCGCGTCCGGCGCGTTTGGCAGCCTCGACGATCTGTCGAACATCCTGGGCGCGATCCTTGGGAATGACCAGGATAGCGTCCTTGGTGGCCACCACCACCAGATCGCGCACGCCCACCACGCCCACGTAGGGCGCGCCGGGTTCGGCGTACACGACGCTGCCGTCGCTGTCGATCAGCGCGGCGTCGCCGACCACCACGTTGCCGCGCGCGTCAGCGGGACGCATGGCTGGCAGGGCCGCCCAGCTGCCGACGTCGTTCCAGCCGAAGGCCGCCGGGATGACGCGAATGCCGGACGCCTTCTCCATGATTCCAAAGTCGATCGAGACGGCCGGCGCGGTCGCATAGCGCGCGCGCACGGCGCCGGCGAAGTCGGGGGCGGCGACGAACGCGTCCAGCATCTGGCCCAGCGCCGGCAAATGGCGCCGCACCTCTTCCAGCATCCGGCCGACGGTCAGAAAAAACATCCCCGAGTTCCACAGATAATCTCCCGATGCCAGGTACGCCTCTGCCGTCGGGCGATCGGGTTTTTCCACGAACGCCGCCACGTCGTGCACCGCCGCGCCGTCGTCGCCGCCGACGCGCGCGCCCACCCGCACATAGCCAAATCCAGTCTCCGGGTACGTCGGGGTGACGCCGATGGTGACGATGGTGCGGCTGGCTTCGACGACCGCCGCGCGGACCACGGTGGCGAAGCCGGCCTCGTCGCCGATGTGCGGATCGGCGGGCAGCACGGCCAGGACCGCGTCCAGGCCCGCGCGCCGCGCCGCCGCCGCCGCCGCCAGACCCACCGCCGCGGCGGTGTTGCGCGGCTGCGGTTCAACCAGGATGTTCTGCGCTGGCAGCATCGGCAGTGCCGCGCGGATCTGCGCCTCTTGATCAGCCGCCGTGACGATCAGAACGTTGGCCGGGCCCACCGCGGCGCTGGCCCGACGCGCTGCCGCCGCCAGCAGCGATTCCTTGCCGTCCAGGGCCAGCAGCTGCTTGGGCCGCTGCCGCCGGCTGGCCGGCCACAGGCGCGTGCCGCCGCCGCCGGCGAGAATGATGGCGAAGACGCTGGACATGCTTTTGACACTGTAACAAAAGGCCGGCCGCGGCGCGCCACCGACGACGGCGCCGTGGCCCGCCGGCGGCGGCAGCTGTGATACGGTTTGCCGGTGGTGCCGGCAGAGGGGGCGAAGGCTGCGGTTTCCCGCATCGAAGAGCTGCGCCGGGTTCTGGCCAGCACGCCCGACGCCACCACCCGCGCCCGACTGCGCGTCGAGCTGGCCGATCTGCTGCGCGCGCGCGCCGATCCATTTTCCGCGCTCAGCGAATTGCGGCGCGCCGCCGGCGAGGCACCGCAGCTGACCAGCGTGCGGCTGGCGTTGCTCAGCGCCGCCGCCGAGCTGCCCGCCGGTGAACGGGCCATGCTGCTGGCCGAACATGCTCGGGGTGATCGCGGGCCGGTGGCGATCTGGGCCTACGCTGCGGCGCTGGCTCGGGCGGAGAACGGCGCCGTCGAAGAAGCCACGCGGGCGTTCTTGGATCTGGCGGGTGATCTGCGCGTGTCGCTGCACCGTCGCCGCTCCGCCGCCCGCCGGGCCGAGGCGCTGGCGGAAAAATCCCCGCGCCAGCAAATCGCCGCCTTGCGCGTGCAGGCCACGCTGGCCAGCGGACGCGCCCGGCTGGCCTTGCTTCGTCGTGCCGCCACCATCGCCGAGCGCGTCCCCGAGGCCGTCACGCTGCTGGGCGTGGCCCATGACTGGCTGGCGGCGGGCGGCACCGGCGACGCAGCCGCGGTGTTGCTGGCGCGAGCGCGTACCGCCGGTGGCGCGGCGACGGCCCTGGCGGCGCTGGAAGACGAGATCGTGCAACGCACGCCCCGGCCCGAGTCCGTTTCGCCGTCCGGCGTGTCCCGGGTGTCGGCCGGCGAAAAAAAGACCAGGGGGCGAACGTCGCAGGCGCTTGCCGGCGATGCTTTGGCGGCGGCGCGCGCCGGGCGTCCGGCCGTGGCCCGGCGGCTGGCCGAGCGCGCCTTGCGCAGCCCGGCCGTCGAGGGTTCAGACGTCGCCGGAGCGGTGAACGCGGTCGTGACGACCCTGCAGGAGCTGGGCGCGCCGCGCGAGGCGCTTTTGTTGCGGCGAACCTGCCTTGAATCTGCGCCGGAAGAACCACGTGCCGCGGCGCTGGCGGCGCTGGCGAGCGACGCGGCCAGCGCGGGTTTCGAGACACTGGCGGCCGCCTTCCGCGCCGACAGCCTGGGCCGCCAGCCATCACTGGCTGTTCCCGTCGATGATTCGTTGCCCGCCACCCCGGCAGGATTTTTCTTGGCCGCGCAGCGCGCGCTGGCGCACTTGCCAGCGGGCGCTTCCATCGATCCCGTGCTGGCCTTGCTGGAAAAAGCGGTGGCCGGTCACCCCGCCGCCGACGACGCGCTGGCCTTGGGTGAAAAGGTGCTGCGCCAGACGGCCTCGCCCGACGTTTCGTTCCGCATCATCGATCTCTTGCGGGCCGCCAACAGCTCCGAGCCCGATCCGGCGCGCCGGGCGCGTGTCGCTGAACGGCTGGCGTCCGCCCTTGAAGCCGAGCGCGATCCGCTGGGCGCGGTGGCGGTGCTGGACGCGGCTTTGGACGCCATTCCGCCCGCCGCCGGCGCCTCCTTGCGGCAACGCCGGGCCCGCATGCTGCGCGACATGGGACGGCCGAAAGATCTCTCCGCGGCCTTGCAGGGAGACATCCCGGCGCTGGATGAAGACGCCCGTCGCGATGCCTTCGCCGAGCGGGCGTTGCTGCTGGAAAATGCCGGCGACGCCGACGGCGCGCTGGAGATCCGGCTGCTGGCGCTCAATGAAAGTCCCGGCGATCTGCCGCTGCTGCAAGCGGCTCGGCGGCACCTCGACCACAGCGGACGCTGGGAGCTGTCCTTGCGTTTGGCCACGTCGGCGGTGTCGCACCTGACCACGGCGGCCGAGAAGCTGCCCTTGCTGCGCGACATCGCGCGCCTCAACGAGACCGCCGCCCACAACTTGCCGGCGGCCGCGAATGCGTGGCTGGAAGTGACGCGCCTCGATCGCGACGACGCCGCCGCCGCAGAATCCGCCGAGCGTCTGTTGATGGCCATCGGGCAGTGGGATCGCTGCGCGGCCTTGCTGGCCTGGGTGGCGTCACGGCCCGATCGCCATGGCGAGCCGATGCGCCGGGCGGCGTTGCTGTGGCGGCTGGCCGAGCTGCGCCGCGCCCGCCTGGGCCAGGAGGAAGAGGCGTTCCGTCTTTACTCGCTGCTGGACAAGGAAGCGGCGGCCGTTCCGCGCGGCGGCAAGAAAGGCCGCCGCCCGCTGCCGGCCCAAGCCGAACCGGCCATCGATCTGGTGGTGCTGCCGCCGGTTTTCGGCGCGCTGGGGCGGGCCCTGGCCATGCGCAGCCTGCGCGCGGCGGTGGCGCCCAGTCGCGCCGATCTGGCGGCGGCGCTGCTGGATCGGGCGATGTTTCTGGTCGATCCGCTGGCTCGCGTGGCGGATGCTCAGCGCGATCTGGCGCGCGCGCTGGATCTGGATCCGCGCAACGTGGATGTGGTGGTGGCGTTGGAGCGCCTCACCGAGCGCACC
The DNA here is from genome assembly GCA_036268875.1 of Polyangia bacterium. Lineage (GTDB taxonomy): Bacteria > Myxococcota_A > Polyangia > Fen-1088 > Fen-1088 > DATKEU01. Next base: position 28,323 of record DATATI010000010.1, read on the forward strand.
GGTCGCTGGGCTGATCTGGCGGACGAGCTGCGACGGAAAGCGGCGGCCAGCCCGGCGCCGGTGGCGGCGCGCCTGTGGTACGGCGTCGGCCGCATCGGCGAGCGGCAGAGCGATCCGACGGTGGCCGCGGACGCCTACCGCCAGGCCTGCGCGCTGGACAGCACGCTGATTGAACCGGTGGCGGCCCTGCGCCGCCTGGCTCGCCTGCGCCGCGATTGGCCGGAGGTGGCGCGGCTGCTGGAAATCGAGCACGCGCTTTCGCCGGGCCCGCGCGAACAAGCCGAGACCTCCGCCGAACTGGCGCAGGTTCTGGGCGATCACCTGCAGCAGCCCGAGCGGGCAGTGTCACTGCTGGAGTCGGCGCTGACGTTTTTTCCCGACGACACCGCGATGCTGCAGCGTCTGTTCGCGCTGAATTTGGCGGCCGGCGGTGGACACTGGGAGCAAGCGGGACAGGTCCTGGATCGCCTGCTGGCCCACGGGGTCGGCGTCGACGACGCGGCCGAGCGCTATTTTCGGGTGGGTGAGGCGGCTGCCGCTGACGGCCATGTGGAGCGGGCGCTGGGTTTTTATTCGCGCGCCTACGGTCGCGACAGCGGCTTTCGTCCCAACCTGGAACGTCTGTCCAAGCTGTGCTTCGAGCTTGAACAGTGGGACAACGCCTGGAAGGCGACGGAGGCGATTCTGGATCGCTACCGCCACATCCTGGTGCGTGGGCCGCTGGCGGAGCTGTTGCTGCGGTCGGCGCTGTGCGACGTCTTCATCGCCCAGCGCGCCACCGCCGCCGCGCGCCTGACCACCATGCTCAGCGACGGCGGACGGTTCGTCGGCGAGGGCGGCATTCGCGACGTCGCCGAGTCCTGGAGCGCGATGGGCCTCGAGCCGCGCCTGCTGGTGGGCCTGGAAGGCGAACGGCGCGAGCGCGTGCTGCGCCGGTCCGGCGAGGCGCTGTCATTCGCCGCTTCCGACGCTGCCACCGCCGACGTGCGCACCGGCGCGCTGGGTTTGCTGGCCGCGCTGGCCATGGTCGAGAGCCGCTGGGCCGACGCCCTTCGTTTTCTCGGCGAGCTCGGCGCCAACGAAACGCTGCCGCCGCTGACGCGTGGCGGGTATTTGATCGCCGCCGCCGACATCCACTTGCACGAAGGCGCGGACGGCGCCACCGCCCGCGCGCTTTACGAAAAGGCCAGGACCCTGGTACCCGGCGACGGCCGCCTGGCGCGGCGCCTGGCCAGTCCCGATCCGCTGACCTGCCCGCCGTCCGATCCGCTGTTCGTCGACGACGACGAAGAGGAGCCGACCGGCGTCGACGTTCAGCGCTAGTGGCGGTCTAGAGGTCCGCGGCGGCCATCAGGCGCGCGCCGCCGGCCGAACCGTTGGCCATCACCGAACGCCAACCGAAAACGGCGGCCGGGGCGCGCTTTTGGATGTGGCGCGGGTGCGAGCCTTCGTAACGACCGGCGGTGATGCTGACCCGATCGGGGTACAGGTTCAGCGCGCCCACCAGGCCCACCGATTCGGGCGGCATGGTGTACGACTGGCCGTCGTGGACCACCGTCGCGCGCGGGCCCACCACCACCGGAAAGCGCAGCGCCAGATCGCGCGGATCGACCTTCAGGGGGCGCAGACGTTGGCGCTCTTCCGCCAGGAGAATGGCGGGTGTCTTGCCCGACAGCTCGGTGGGGGTGCGGGCGTTCAGATCGCGCAGCCACTCTGACAGCTGGCGGTCAAGGTCAGCCTCGTCGACGAAGACGCGCGACTTGAAGAACATGTGCTTGACCCAGTTGCCCAGGTTGGTGCCCGGGCCACGGTCGGCGCCGCGGCGGGCCCGCACCTCGATGCCCAGGCCCAGCTGAACCGAGGCATAGGCAAAGGCCGGATCCCACTCCAGCACCTGGCCGTCCTTGTCGGCGCGCAGTCCGATGGGCTTCGGTCGATCGAACGCCGCCAGCAGCGGCACCCCGCCCATGGCGTCGAAGTGGTGAATGATCGATCGCACCAGCGATTCGACGCCTTGATCGTCGACGATCGATACCGCCACCCAGCGCGAGTACTCCAGGCGCGAGGCGAAAAAGTTGATGGTGCGGGTCTCGCCGTCCTTGAGGCGCACGTCCGCCTGGCCGAAGCCGTGACGCGAGATCTCGCCCGGCACCTTGTCCTGATGGCCGAGGGGTCGGCTGCGGCGCGGGCGGACGCCGGCAATCAGCGAGTAAAGCGCGCTTTTGCCACCGTCATAGCCGGCCTGCTTGGCCTGCTCGACGATCTCCAGCGAACGAAGGTTGGGTTGTTTGAGCAAAAGGTCAACCACGAATGCCCGGAACGGCTGAGCCTTCGACGGACGTCCCACGCTCCGCTTCACCGATTCGACCGAAATTTCCTTTTCCACGAAGTCTAAATACGAGTGACGCCCGTCGAGGATACGCGGCAAGAATAAAAAAGTGCTCCACTGTGCGCAAGGACGGCCGGCGCACTCACGGCGCCTTTGAATTGCCTATGAATTTTGCGACCTTCCGCGGGAAGCTGGCGGGTCATGCGGCGGAGCGGACGATTGGTCAACCAGCGATGGTGGTGGTTCTGGTCAGGCCGCGGCGCGCGTCACGACGCTCAATGCCTAGCTCGATGAGGCGCGAGACCAAGGCTTCTGGGGAGAGCCCCGCGGCTTCCCACATTTTCGGGTACATCGACATGGCGGTGAAACCGGGGATGGTGTTTACCTCGTTGACATAAAGCTCGCCGCTGCCGCGATCGAGGAAGAAATCGACGCGCGCCATTCCCGACAGCTCCAATACCTTGAAGGTGCGGATCGACAGCTCGCGCACACGCGCCTGGGTGGCCGGCGGAATATCGGCGGGAATGCGCAAGGCCGCGCCGTTCGGATCGACGTACTTGGCGTCGTACGAATAGAACGCGTGTTGCGCGCCGATGATGATCTCGCCCGGCACGGAGGCCTGCGGGTGATCGTTGCCCAGCACGGCGCACTCGAGCTCGCGGGCGTCGACGGCGCGTTCGATGATCACCTTGCGGTCGAAGGCCAGGGCCGCGCGCACCGCCGGCTCCAGCGCCGCCACTGTCTTGACGGGCGTGACGCCGACAGATGATCCGGTGTTCGCCGGCTTGACGAACAAAGGGAAGCCAAGCGCTTGTGCGCGGGCCAGCGCGGCGGCGGGCGTGTCCTGCAGCTCGGCGGCGGAGAGCACCTGGAAATCGACCACCGGCAGACCAGCGTCGCCCAAGAGCCGCTTGCTGACGTCTTTGTCCATCCCGATCGCCGACCCCAGCACGCCGGCGCCCACGTAGCCGATGTCCAGAAAATCCAGCATTCCTTGCACGGTGCCGTCTTCACCGTAGGGGCCGTGCAAGATCGGAAAGACGATGTCGTCAGGGCCGGCGGCGTCGGAGAAGCCCACGGTCTCGGCCCGGGGATCGAGACGCAGTTGATGGGGATCGCCCACCGCGCGCTCCAGCGTCGATTCCGGTTCGCGCCGCCACTGGCCGTCCTTGCCGATGCTGATCAGCGCCGGCGAAAAACGGGCGCGATCCAGGGCCAGCCAGATGTTGCGCGCCGACAGGATGGAGATCTCGTGTTCCGACGAGCGGCCGCCAAACAAGATCACCACGCGCATCATCGGGTCGCTCCTTGTGCTGTCATCAGGGTGAAACACCGAGCTGCCAAAACAAGAACGCCCATTCGTCGGCGGCCTGGGCGATGACCGCCGCCAGCGGTTTACCTGCGCCGTGGCCGGCCTTGTTTTCGAGACGCAACAAGATCGGACGCGCGCCGGCTGGCGCACCCTGAGCCGCTTGCAGCCGCGCGGTCATCTTGCGGGCGTGCATCGGATCAACGCGGGTATCGGTGTCGGCGGCGGAGATCAACACGGCCGGATAGACGACGCCGTCGGTGACGTGGTGATACGGCGAGTAGGCGTAGAGCCAGCGGAACGCCCCGGCATCAGCGGCCGAACCGTACTCCGGAATCCAAAGCTGGGCGAGACGGAACTTCTGGTAGCGGACCATGTCCAGAAGCGGAACGCCCGAGACCGCGGCGCGAAAAAGATCCGGCCGCCGGGTGATGGCCGCGCCGACCAGCAAGCCCCCGTTGGACCGCCCCAGCGCCGCCAGGTGATCGGCGGTGGTGATCTTGTTTGCCACCAGCCACTCGGCGGCGGCGATGAAGTCGTCGAAGACGTTTTGTTTTTTGCCCAGCATGCCTGCCTGGTGCCAGGCCTCGCCGTATTCGCCGCCGCCACGCAAGGTGGCCACCGCGTAAACGCCGCCTGCTTCCAGCAGCGGAATGATCGACGGCGACCACGCCGGCAGCACGTCGATGTTGAAGCCACCGTAACCGTACAGCACCGTCGGGCGGCGCCGATCGGGCGGCGCGTCCTTGCGGTGAATCAGGAACATCGGGCAGCGCGTGCCATCGCGCGAGGTGAACCACACCTGATCGACGGTGAAGGCGGCGGCGTTGACGGGCGCGGCGATCTGCCGCCAGATCGGGTCGGCGGCGCTGGTGGTCTTTCCCGCCCTCTTGCCGCCGGCGTGGTGAAACACCGTGGTGGGGGCGAGAAACGACGTGAAGGCGTAGAAAAATTCGTCGCTGTCGCGTTCGCCGCTCACCCCGGTGACCTGTCCCAGGCCCGGCAGCGTCAGCTCGCGCAGCGGCCGACCGTCGTCGGAGAAAAGCCGCACGCGTGACGAAGCGTCGACCAGATAGCGCGCGGCGAGCTGCCCCCGGACGTAGGTGGCGTCTTGCAGGATGTCTTTGCTTTGGGGGATGACCACCGTCCAGTGGGCGCGCTCGGGACGCTGCGGATCGACGCGCAGGATCTGGCCGCGTGGGGCGTCCTGGTTCGATTGCAGGAACAATCGGTCGTTCAGGATCTCGACCACGGAGAACTGCGCCTCGACGCCGGCCACCACGGTGATGGGCTGGTTGGCGTGGGCGTGGCGGTCGTGGTGATCGATCAGGTAGACCTCGCTGCGCGACCAGCCCTGCGCGACAGTGACGGCCAGCCAGCGGCCGTCGGGTGACAGCGCCACGTTCGGCCAGTCCTTGAGGTCGCGGCCCTCGCCGAAGACTTTTGCATCGCCCTCCGGATCGTCGCCCAGTTGATGAAAGAACACCGCCCGGTGATACCGTTCGTCGCCGGCCGGGACGCTGCCGACGGCCGGATAGCGGGTGTAGAAAAAGCCCTTGCCATCGGGCAGCCAGGCCAGCGAGCACGCCCGGGTGCGGGCGATCTGGTCGGGACGGTCGCGGCCGGTGGCCACCTCACGCACGCGCAACACGGATTCTTCGCTGCCGTTGGCCGAGACGCCGTACGCCACCAGCGCGCCGTCCTCGGACGGCACCCACCAGTCCAGCGACTGCGTTCCGTCGCTGGCCAGCGCGTTGACGTCGATCAGCGAGCGGTCACCGCCACTGGCACCGTCGCGCACGTACAGCACCGGCTGGTTCTGCTTGCCGTCGCGCCGGGTATAAAAATACCGCCGTCGGGCCTGCGGCCGCGGGCGCCCCACCGGCGTGCCCAGCGAGCCGATCTCGTACAGCGACCACAATCGCTTTTCGATCGCGGGCCGGGCCGGGATCGCGTCGATGGTGGCGCGGGTGAGGGCGTTTTCGGCGGCGGTCCAGGTTCGCACCTCGGCATCGTCGCCGTCTTCCAGCCAGCGATAGGGATCGGCGACGTCGACGCCGTGGATGCGCTCGACCAGATTTTCCCGTCGGGTGGGGACGGGCAGTTCTTTGGCAGCCGCCACCGGCAACCACAATACGGCGGCCAGCGCAAAGCACGAAATGGTTCGTCCGCTGCTCATCGCCCGCCGGTCGGCGTGGACGCCGGTGGCGCCGCCGGGTCGGGCGTGCCGATGCGAGCGGGCAGCCCGGACAACATCGTCGCCGCCATGGCGTCTACGTCTTTGGCGCTCTCGGCGTCGAGATCGAGGTGCTGGCGCGTGTGCCACAAGATGCGTCCGTCGTAGGCCGAGACCAGGGTCATCGCCACGTAGATATTGTCGCCGCCGAACCATTCGTCGTCGTGGGCGACGGTGCCTTCGTGGGTGTACTGCGGCCCGTCCAGCGGAATGACCAGACCAACGCCGATGTTCACGTGCGGGCCGCCGCCGTAGATTCGCCCCGGCGCGCCCGGAACCGGCGGCGGAGCGCCGCGCCCGACCGGCGCGCGCCAACCGCCGCCCGTCGGTGCCGCCAGGTGCGAAGGCGCCACCGCGGCCGCCGCTCCCCTTCCCCCGGGCGCCCCGCGAAATGCCGGCGTTCCCCGCCAACCACCGCCACCACTGCCGCCGCCCAACGGTCCGGCGTGCGATCCGCCGCCGCCCTTCGCCTCTGCCAAAGTGGCGACGATGATCGCGGCGACGATGACGACGACGAAGACCACGCCCAGCACCTGCGCCACACGCTTGCCGTTCGACACGCTGACGCCTTTGACGTTCACGTACAGCAGCGCATCCGATTGCGTCGCCCAACCGACCCGCGCCGCCAGCTCGGGCGCCACGAAGCGCGGTGGCGACAACGGCCCCTGGCCGACGCTGTCGGGGCTGTTCTCGAATTGCAGGATGCCGTTTGCCAGCCAGCCCAGCTCGTCGCGGCTGACCAGCAGCTGACCGTCCTGGGCCACCACGCCATCCCAGCGCGCGCTGAGGTTCACCTCGTACCCGCGGCTGTGCAGCAGGCGCTGGATGGCGGCGACGGTCTCCGCCGACAGCGATTGTCCCAACGCCGCCGAAGCCGCCGGATCGTTATCGCCTACCTGGTCGAGAATGACGAACACGTCGGGCGGCAAAAGCGCGATCCGCGCCGGCGTGTATGTGCGCGCGGCGAACGCCGGTTCCACCAGCGGCGCGGGCGCGGTGGCGCAGCTGGCGGTCCAGGCAAGCATGGCCAGCGCCAGCGGCAGGGCCGCGTGCCGCAACCGGGCCAGGGTCAGCGCGGAATGGTTGTACACGGCAAGATCAACTTAGCACGCAGGATTCATCCGTTCCGCGCGTCGGGCGCCGACCCGAGGTATGCTTGCCAGTCGATCGGATCTTACAGATGAGGACGCGCCACTGTCTTTTTGCCGCTCCGGTCGCGCTGCTGGTCGCGGGCCAGGCGAGCGCCGTCGAGAAAAACGCCGACCGAACTGCGGCGGCCGGCTCTCCGCTGCGCATGACGGTCGACAAATCGAAGGTGGATCTGCCGCAACACCGGCTGGAGGTGACGCTGTCGCATCAGGTCCCGAAGATTGCCATCAAGGTGACCGGCGAATCGGGCGAGGTGCTGGCCGACGACGAAGAAGATGTCTCCGCTCGTCCCTCAGGCGCGCCCATCATCGTGACCTGGAACCCGTCCCGCGACGAGCCGGTGATGCACATCGATCTGCACGCCACCGACGCGCGCGGCTCGTCGTTCAACGTCACGCTGACGCCGTATTCCGTTTCCATCCCCCACGACGATGTGACCTTTCGGACCGATTCGGCCGAGATCGACGCGACGGAGGTACCCAAGCTGGACACCGCCCACCAGCGTTTGATCGAACGGCTGGCCGTCGCGCGCGGCAAGGGCCTGCCCCGTGAGGTCACGCTTTACATCGTCGGAGCCACCGACACGGTGGGCAGCGTCGCCCACAACCTGAAGCTGTCGCAAGATCGCGCCCGTTCCATCGCCCTGTGGTTTCGCCGCAAGGGCGTGCCCATCCCCATCGCCTATGCGGGCCTGGGCAAGGCGCACGTGGTGCAAGACTCGGCCGATCAGGAAGACCAGCGCATCAACCGACGGGTCGACTATTTCCTCTCCGCCAGCGAGCCGATGATCAAGGTGGCAGGGATCCGGCCGATGTGGAGGAGGCTCGATTGAAAACGCTGGCTTCGACGATTTTGTTCGCGCCATTGTGGCTGGCGTGCGCCACCGCGCCCGTGGGGCCGTCGGTGACGCCGGTGACGCTGGTGCAGACGTGTCCCAGGGGGCCATTCTGCGTGACCGGGCAGATTGACGATCAGTTCGCCCTGGCGGTGGTCGACGCTCGCTGCTTCGTGCGCACCGTCGATGGCCAGCTCAGCGAGGTGACCTCGGATGCACGAGGCGTCTTCCTGATCGACGGACTGACCGCTCTGCCGTCGGAGATCCGCTTCGAAAAGGCCGGCTTCGAGAGCCAAGCCGTTCCGGTCTTATCAGGCAGCAGCGGCAGCGCCGCCCGCGCTTACGTCACCTTGCAACGCAGCGACGACAGCGACTGTTTCTGCGAAGGCATCCCGGGGTCACCCGGTCAGCCCGCCTGCCCGCCGGAACGCTGCCAGCGCCACTAAACCTCCTGCGGCCCTTCAACGGCGCGACTCCCGTTCAGGAGGCCGCGCTCTGTCCGGCCGGCTTGCCTTGCGCGAGCAATCCATTTGGGGGCGACGTGGGGGAGAATTTAATCACCCCGCAGAGAGCGCCTCTAATCGCCGCCGGGGTTGTAGAAGCCGGGGAGGCGGGGGCCGCGGTCACGGTTGCGGTCGCCGCCGCCTTCGCGTCCCTGACGGTTGCGATCGCGACCCCGGCGCCGGCGCCGGTTGCGGCCGCCGCCATCGCCTGGCGCACCACCGCCGTTGTTGCCGCCGCCATTGTTGCCACCGCCGTTGCCGCGGCCGTTGTGGCCTTGAGCGTTCTGCGGGCGGTAATTGTTGTTGTGACCACCACCGGCCGGTTGTTGCTGCGGGCGCAGGGTGGCCATCATCGGCAAAGCGACGATTGGCGACGGTCGCCAATCAACGTACGGTCGAATGTTGGCGTCGCGCACGGTTGCCCACCCGCCGTCTATGTCGCCGCTGCCATCGCCGGGCGGCAAGGCCACGACACCGGCGCCGTCTTCGGCGGCTTGCTGATTGGCCTCCGCCAGCCAGGCGGCCTGGTCGTCGATGACGGCATCGCCGGGCATCTCGCGTCCGGCGTCGGGGAGATCATCCCAGATCTTTTCGTCGAAGACGCCAACCGTTTCGCCGTCGGCGCTGTCCGCCACCACGTATGGGGGCAGGGGCGGCAGAACGTCAGACGGAATTGGCGTCTCGAATACCACCACCGGCGGTGCGACGGCGGGACGGGCGGCGCCCGGTCCTGGCAGACCGACGCGCACGTCGGCACCGCCGCTGCCGCGCCGCCGCCGCCGCCGCGGGCGAGCATGGAAGTCGGTGGCGGCATGTAGACCGTGGCGCTCGTCGGCTGACCCGGGATCGAACACCTCGCTGTCGAGACCCGCGCACGAATCGCACAGGCCGCACTTGTCGCCTTCCGGCTCGCCGAAATAGGCGCGCATCATCTGCACGCGGCAGCGTTGCGTGTTCATGTACGCAAGCAGCGCCGCCAGCCGCCGGCGATCGGAGATGCGCCGCGCTTCGAACACCGACGCCGCCTTGTCGATCCGCTCGCGCGTAGGTTTGGGCTCGACGCCTTCCCAGCGCGCCGCCTTCACTTCTTTGGCGACGCCCATCGCTTCCAGCACCGACAGAATGACCCGCACCCGTCTTTCAGGCAGCGCCATCGACAGGGCCAGATCACGCACCGAAACTTCTTTGCCTTCGTCGCTCCAGGCGTAAAGACCTTCCGCCACCATGCGTGCCTGCACTTTGGTCGGGTGCGCCTCTTTCAAGAAGTGTTCTTGAATAGCGATGTCGTCGGGCTGAAACAGCAGGACGCAACGCGCCGGTTTGCCGTCGCGGCCGGCGCGTCCGGCTTCCTGCACATAGGATTCGGGCGAACCAGGCATTTGATAGTGGATGATGTAACGAATGTCTGGCTTGTCGACGCCCAGGCCGAAGGCGTTAGTGGCCAGCATCACCACTTTGCGGCCGGCTTGCATGAAAGACGCTTGCGCCTTCTCGCGCTCGTCGGTGGTCATCTTGCCGTTGTACCGTTCGACGGGGATCTTGCCGTGGCGCAAAGCCACGTACAGATCGTCAACGGCGCGCACCGTGGCGCAGTAAACAATTCCTGGGCGGCGCAGACGCTGGATCAATTTTCCGAGCTGGCGCAGCTTGTCCGCTTCGCCCGCGACTTTTCGCACGTCGAAGGCCAGATTCGGACGATGGAACGAGATGCGACAGACCTTGGGGTCGCGCATGCCCAGCTGGACCAGCACGTCGTCGCCGATGGCGGGCGTGGCCGTGGCGGTCAGGCCCAGGATGGGCGGCCGACCCAGAACCTGGGCCGCACGCCGCAGGCCCAAATAAGACGGTCGAAAGTCATGGCCCCACTGTGAAACGCAGTGCGCTTCGTCGACACAGAAAAGCGAGAACTTCACGCCCGCCAGCGCGTCTTGCACGGTGGGCGAATTGATCGACTCTGGGGTGATCAGCACCAGCTTGATGGCGCCTTCGCGCACGGCCTGAAGATCGGCGGCGCGTTCCTTGGCGGTGCGGGTCGAATCGATGCGCGCCACCGGAACGCCGGCGGCTTTCAATTTGCCGACTTGATCTTCAATCAACGCCAGCAGCGGTGAGACGACAATGGTCGGCCCGTCCATCACCAATGCCGGCAGTTGGTACGTCAGAGATTTGCCACTGCCGGTGGGCATGATGGCCAGCGTGTCCCGGCCGGCCAGCACCGATTCCATGATCTCTGCTTGGCCGGGGCGCAACCCGCGCAGCTTGAAAACCTCGCGCAGCTTGACCAGCGCACGCTGTAAAGCAGGCGACGGAGGTGGGGTGGGCTCAGTGGGGGTGATCACCGGCACATGGTCCGTCGCTGACGGAACCGCGCCGGACACGACACTTTCGGCCGCATCGTCTGAGCGGTGAATGACGATCGTCGGAACGTCTTCGTCAGAGCCAGTGGCAGACGGGGAAGCCGCCGTCGTTGACGAATCTATTTCCGAAGAGCGTGTTGAATTAGAAGAAGAGGCAGCCGCCGGTGTTACCGTCAGGGCGGCCCTAGAATCATCATCGGAACTCAGGCTGAACTCCTGTGAAAACGGGCGCCAACGCCGTGCACGCCAACCCGAACACCCTAATGCACCCTGTCACACAAAACTGCTTGTCGGAGGTCGTGGGAAACTGCGACCGTCCGGCGCCGGTGCGGAAACTTATCCGCTAAGCACGAGCGTTATGCAGACGGTAGCACGGGTTTTTCGCTGGTGCCACTCTTTCTTCTGTCACGTTTGCGTTTCGGGCGTGTCTGTTTTTCATTCGCGGCATACCGGTTGCGATGGGGTTCGCGCATGGTCGCATTGGCTGACTTGAATCCGGACAGTCGTCCCCGTGAGCGGTTAGCAGCGTGCGGGGCCCATCAATTGTCGGACGACGAGCTTCTGGCCATCGTGCTGGGCGCGGGTCGTCCCGGTCGCAGCGCCTTGGAGATGGCCAGCGTCATGTTGGCGCAGGCAGGCGGTCTGGCCGGCCTGGCGCAGTCGAGCGGCCGCGAGCTGCGCGTGCACGCCGGCGTCGGCCCGGCCCGCGCCAGCATGGTCCTGGCGGCGCTGGAGCTTGGCCGAAGATCGGTCGGGCAGCGGCCGACCCGCGGCCGGCGTCTCAGCGATGCGCGCGACGTCTGGGAATACTTTCGGGCCCGGCTGGCCCTGGCCACCGTGGAAGAGTTCTGGGCCCTTTCGCTGGACGTCCGCCATCGCGTGCAAAACGAGACCTGCCTGGCGCGTGGCTCATTGACCGGCGTCGAGGTGCATCCGCGCGACGTTTTCTGTCCGCTGATCCGGATGTCGGCGGCGGCGGTGATCTTCTGTCACAACCACCCGTCCGGCGATCCCGCGCCCTCGCGCCAGGACGTCGAGCTGACCTCCCGCCTGCGCGAGGTTGGCGAGCTGTGCGGCATCACCGTCCTTGACCACGTGATCGTCGGGTTCGAAGGCTTTACCAGCCTGGCCGATCGCGGCTGGCGGTGAATCTTTCTGGACGCATAGTCACCTGTCCCTAGAATCGGGCGATGCGGATGGGTTTTCGGCTGGCGATGTCCCTGGCTCTTCTGGCAGTCGCCGCGGCACCGGCGCGCGCGTTCGAAGACTACGTCGGCACGCGGTCGCTGGGGATGGGCGGCGCGCTGCGGGCGGTGGCCGCCGGTGACAGCGGACCGCTGCTGAATCCGTCGGGGATGTCGCTGGTGCGCGCCTACACCGTGGAAGGCGCGTACGCCCGGTCCACCCGGCGCGACAGCAACTTCTTTCATGGGTCGATCATCGATTCGACGTCGGGCCTCAATCTGGCGGGTGGTCTTTACTACACTTACCAAGGCAACGCGCCCGACGACGTGCCGAGCGGCCACGGGCACGAGGTGGGCGGCGCGCTGGCGCTGCCGCTGGGCGAATACGTGGCCCTGGGATCGACGCTGAAGTACTTTCGCTTGAGCGGCGATGAGGCGCTGGGCGGACACAGCGGCGGCCTGACCTTCGACGTGGGCGCCACCATTCGCCCGGTGCAAGGCCTGATGATCGGCCTGGTGGGCACGAACCTTTATCATCTGACCAACGACGATGCCCTGCGCACCATCGGATATGGCCTGGGTTTCACCGCCGTGACCGATCTGATTCTGTCGGTCGATGGCCGCACCATGCTCGACGCTTCGCTGCGCACCGGCCACAAAGGCACCAGCATCATGGGCGGCGGCGAGTATTTTCTGTTTCACAAGTTCGCCTTCCGCCTGGGCGGCGGGCACGACGCCATCAATCAGCACGGCTATCTGTCGGCGGGGTTCTCGGCGGTGTCGGAGATCGGCGCGCTGGATGTGGGCGTGCGCCGCGATCTGTTCGGCGTGTCGGACGGCGACCTCGCGGTGACAGTGGTGTCCGCCGGCTTTCGCCTGTTCGTTCCCCAGCCGTGAGAGCACCGCGCGGGAACTTTCACGCCGCGCCGCTGTCCAATGTCATGTGGAGGCGACGCTTCGGCTGTCTCGGGCGCGGCCCGGCCGGGTCCCCTTCACGATGAGTCTGGCCGAACGCCTCCTCATTGGCCGGCTGAAAGCGCGCGACGAGCAAGCGTTCAACGAAATCGTCGGCCGTTATGGCGACAAGGTTTTCAGCCTGGTGTATCGGATGATCGGCAGTCGACCGGAGGCAGAAGACATCGCTCAGGAAGTGTTCGTCACCGTGTTCAAGACCATCGACGGCTTTCGCGGCGAATCCAAGTTCTCGACCTGGCTTTTGCGCATCGCCGCCAATCAGTGCAAAAACCGGATCAAATATCTGGCGCGCCGGCCGGTGGGCGCGGCGGCCTTCGACGAGACCGTCGACAGCGATGGCGATGCGGCGTTGCCGGCGCCGGCGCAAGGACACATCGACGCGCCCGACGTCTTGATGGAAGCGGCGGAGATGGAATCGCTGACCCAGGCGGCCATCGCCGAATTGGACGAGGACCATCGCTTGCTGATCGTTCTGCGTGACGTGGAAGAGCTGTCGTATCAGGAGATCGGCGAGATCACGGGCCTCGCCGAAGGGACGATCAAGTCGCGCTTGCACCGCGCGCGTATGTCCATCAAAGAGCACCTGGACAAGAACACCCGCTGACCATGGACCACGCCAAGGCTTCCGATCTGTTTTCCGATTACGTCGAGGGCGCGCTGTCGCCGGCTCAGAAGGCCGAGCTGGAGCAGCACCTGGCGGCCTGTATTCAGTGTCGAACCGAACTTGAATCGTTCAAGCAGGCGGTGGGGTCGTTGGGGCGGCTGAAGAAACCCGCTCCGCCCAGTTTTCTGCCCAGCATTCAAAAGCAGATCTACGACCGGTCGCGCGGGCGTTTCTTCGGACGGCGCTGGAAATTGTTCGGCCGCGTTCCGTTCGAGTGGGTGTCGCTGGCGATGATCATCGCCATGCTGATCTATTACATCGCGCTCATGCATGGCGCGCCCAGCGGTGTGCGCCCGTCACCGTAAGGCGCGCTCGTCTACCGACTGAAATTAGTAAACGTAGGCCAGCAGCACTTTCAAATACTGGCCTTCGTTGAAGCCGGGCGGCATCGGATGGTCGGCGGCGGGCCCGCGGCGTTCGATGATCTGCAGCTGGCGGCCGGCTTGTTTGGCGCCGGCGGCGACGATGCGCTCGAAGGTCTCGGCGTCGACGTTCTGCGAGCAGGAGCAGGTGACCAGAACCGCACCCGGCGCGGCCGCCGACAAGGCCAGGGCGTTCAATCGTTCGTAACCCTTGCGCGCGGCCTCGAGGTCCTTGCGAGCGCGGGCAAACTTGGGCGGATCGATCACGATCAGATCGAACGAGCGCGGGGTGGCGGTTTCCAGATAGCGAAAGGCGTCCGCCTCGACGGTGTTGATGCTGACTCCGTTCTTGGTGGCGTGCGCTTCGATGCGGGTCACCGCGCGCGCCGAGCTGTCGACGGCGGTGACGGACGCAGCGCCGCCACGCGCCGCCTGCAAACCAAAGCCGCCCGCGTAGGCGTAACAGTCCAGCACGCGTGCGCCGCGGGCCAGCTGGCCCACGCGGATGCGGGTCTCGCGCTGGTCGATGAACATCCCGGTCTTCTGTCCCGACAGAGGCTCGATCTCGAGGCGGATGCCGTCTTCGCGGCCGGTCACCGTCGGGCGCGAGTCGCCGCGGGCCACGCGCGACTGGGCGACGAATCCTTCCAGGTCGGCGTAACCGGCCGGCGAGACCTCGTAAACAGTCTTCGGGGCGATCTCTGCTTCGACGGCGTCGAAGATCTCGGCCCGTCGCTGTGACAGCCCGAGCGTCGTGATCTGCACGACCGCGGCGTCGTCGAAGACGTCGATCACCAGCCCGGGCAGATCGTCGCCCTCGCTGTTGACCAGGCGATAAATGTCGGTGGCCGGTGACGGCAAGCCGAGGCGCGTGCGTAGGGCGCGGGCGCGTTGCAGGCGGGCGCGGAAAAACGCGGCGTTCACCGGCTCGTCCTTGCGCGTGCACAGCCGCACCGCGATCTGCGAGCGCGGGTTGTAAAAGCCGCGTCCGATCAAGCGCCCGTCCTGATCGCACAGCGACACCACATCGCCCGGTCCGCAGTCGCCTTCCACCTTCTCGATGGCGTTGGCATAGACCCAGGGGTGACCGAACCAGAGGGGACGCGCCCGTCCCTGCCGCAGAAACACCCGGGCGCGCGAATCCTGCCCGCCTTCCCCCACCGACGGCAGCGCCGCCCGCGGGCCTTCCGGTTCGTGGTGGCGCTCAGGTCTTGCGTGGCGGGCCGGGCGGCGCATGCGATTGGGTCGAGATAATGCGCTGTCGCCTGGCGCGCGCTAGCTGTTTTCGCCGCTGGGCGAACGAAAATCGTCGGCGTCGATCCCGTAACGTTGTATGCAGCGCCAGACCACGGCGTATTGGCGATCCAGATGGCGCGCCACGTGGGCGACGCTACCGCGGTACTGGCGCAGCAGCGCGGTCAGCTCCTCGGGCGTCGGCGCTGGGCGGCGCGTGCGCGCGGTGGTGGCTTCGTCGGCGGGATCGGGAATGCCGCTGTCGGCATACTTGGGAGAATCGCGGGTGGCGCTCAGCACCGACGAATGGGCGCCGTCGCCGGCCGGTTCAATCAGCGCCGAGATGGAATCGGGCAGGTGCGAAAAGCCGATGATCTCGTGGCCACGGCTCAGCACCTCGGCCTCGACCACGGTCTTTTGCAGCTCGCGCACGTTCAGCGGCCAGCCGTAGAGAAACAGGGCGTGGAAGGCCTCGGTCTCGAAGGTACGCGGCGCGCCGGTCTCGCCGGCGCGCATGTCACGCAAGAAAAATTCGACCAGTCGGCCGACGTCTTCCAGGCGATCGCGCAACGCTGGCAGCTGCACCGGCTGCGCGCCCAGGCGGCCCACCAGCGCGTCTTGCACATTGCCGGCCTTGGCCATGGCGGCGCGGCTGCTGGCGGCGATCACGCGCACGTCGGCCTCGATCACCCGCGTCGATCCCAGCGGGCTGAACTTGCGGTCCTGCAGAAAGCGCAGCAGCTTCGGCTGCAATTCGGCCGGCATCTCGCCGAGCTCGTCCAGGAACAGCGTGCCGCCTTGGGCGGCTTCGATGAAGCCGACCTTGCGTGCCTGGGCCGTCGAATGCGCGCCCTTCTCATAACCAAACAGCTCGCTCTCCACCAGCTCGCGCGGGATGGCGGCGCAGTTGATGGCCACCAGATTTCCGGTTCGCCCGCTGGCGGCGTGAATGCCGCGGGCGAACACCTCTTTGCCCACGCCGGTCTCGCCCAGCAGGTAAATCTCCGCTCGCGACGGAGCCAGTCGCCGCAAGCGGCTGCAGATCGAAGCCAGCGCCGGCGACAACGTCGGAACCGGCGCGAACGGCGTGGCGATGTCCTCGTCGATGGCCGCCATCTCGAGCGGCGTCACCAGCCGGAACACCATCGCCTGCGAACCGACGAAGATGAGAGCGCCTGGCCGCAAGGTGATCGGCCCTGTCAGCCGCTGGCCATCGACATACGTGCCGTTGGTGCTGCCGAGATCGACGAGCTCGAAGGTGTCGGACTTATCGGCGGCCACCGAGCGCGTGATGCGAGCGTGCAGGCTGGAGACCGTGCGATCGGGCAAGGCCAGCGCACGCCGTCCGTCGGGGGTGGGCGGCCGGCGCCCGATCTCCAGGCCGTCGGCTAATTGCACCACGCGTGCGGCACGCAGAGTTTCGGGGTTGCCCGGCGTGCCCGCCAACAACAAGACGCCGATACGCTGCGCCTCCCGGGTGGAGCCGCGCCGCGGTATCGTTTGGCTGACCTCGTCGTTGATGGGGACCATGGACGCGACTTTCTAATTTACAATCAAATGTAGGGCAGAGGGATACAACCTGACCCCCAAAACGGGCAAAGTCACCTCTCCAAAACGCCACCATGCAGCAGGACCCGCCCCTTTCCGGCTCCCGCGCTGACAGCGACGAGCCGCCCGAACGCACGGTGACCACCGGCGCGGCGCAGCTGCGTGCGGCACCCGCGACGAATCTGACGCCGGGCGCGGTGATCGACGGTCGATACCAGATCGAAGCGTCGATAGGCGAAGGCGGCAGCGGTTCGGTGTTTCGGGCCTGGGATCGCGCGTTGGGCGAACCGATTGCAATTAAGATTCTGCACCCAGAACGGGCCCGCGAAAAGAGCTGGATCAACCGTCTGGCGCGCGAGGTGCGGGTGGCCCGCGCCATCCGCCATCCCAACGTGTGCCGGGTGTTCGACCTCGGCCACGCCGACGGTCATTGGTTCGTCACCATGGAGCTGGCCGACGGCGGTGCATTGCGCCAACTTTTACGCGCCGGCAACCAAACGGATGGTCCGCGGCCACTGGAAGAACGGTTGGCCGACGCGCGCTCGCTGTGCGCCGGCCTGGCGGCCATCCACGCCGTCGGTTTCATTCACCGCGATGTCACCCCGCAGAACGTTCTGCGCATGACCGACGGCCGGCTGGTGCTTTCCGATTTCGGTCTGGCCATCGAGAACAACGACAACACCACCGTCCACGGCGGAACGCCCGCGTACATGCCGCCCGAAGCGCTGATGGGCGGCCGATCGGATCAGCGCTCCGACGTCTGGCAGCTGGGCGCCATCCTTCACGAGATCATGTTCGGCCGAAAGCCAGAATGGCGAAACGGCCCCGACGGTACGTCGATGAAGTGGCCGCTGCCTGCCGTCTCCAGCCCGGTCGAAGAAGAAGTGGCGCGCCTGTGCGGCGACTGCCTGGCCCACGATCCGGTGGCGCGTCCGCCCACCGCGATGGCGGTGGCCGGGCGGCTGGCGGCGGCGGAGGTGGCGCGCCCGCGTGGCTGGCTGATGCGGCGGGCGCTGCAGGTACGCGCGTTCTGGCGCCAGCATCGGGCGCTGCGCGCGGCGGCCGTGGCGGCAGTGCTGGCGGCGGGCGTGGTGCGCGGCGCCCAGATTCTGGCCAAGCCGGCCCTGTGTCGCGGCGCCGAGACCAAGCTGGCCGGCGTGTGGGACCCGCGGGTGAAGGCGGAGGTTCGAAAGGCGTTCTTCGGCACCGGACAAAGCTTCGCCAGCAGCACGTTCTGGAGCGTGAACCGTTTGATCGAGGATTATGTCCAGCGCTGGAGCGGGACGTACATCGAAGCCTGTGAAGCCACCCAGGTGCGCGGCGAACAATCGGCCGAGGTTTTGGATCTGCGGATGTCGTGTTTGCAGGATCGATTGGCCGGGTTAAAGGCATTGACCGCGCTGTTCAGCCAGGCTGACGGCGCCGTGGTGGAGAACGCCGCCACCGCCGCCAGCCAGCTGGGCGCGGTCGATCGCTGCAATGACGTCAAGTTGCTGCGATCGATGGTGCCGCCGCCGGAGAACCCGGTGGCCCGCCGTCAGGTCGAGCAGCTGCAATCCCGCATCGCCGATACGCGCGCCCTGGCGGCAGCCGGGCGCCTGGCTGAGGCAGAGAAAGCGACGGCCCTTCTGGTCGAGGACGCCCGTCGGGTGAAGTTCCCGCCGGCGCTGGCCGAAGCGCTGGCTCTGCGCGGGCGCATGCTGATCGACCTCCGCAATGTCAGCGGCGCGGAGGATGCCTTCGAAGAAGGCCTCTGGGCCGCCGAGGAAGGTCGTCACGACGAGACCAAAGCGGAGATCGCCGTCGGTCTCATCAGCGTCATGTCGCTCAAGGGGGCGCCAGCGCGCGACACCGAGCGTGGCCTGCACATGGCCGAGGCGACGCTGCGGCGGATCGGGGGCCACGAACGGCTGCAGATGTGGATGAACACCAACTTCGGCGCGGCGCTGGAGGCCAGTGGTCGCGCCGACGAGGCGCTTGGTCGCAACCTGCAGGCGCTGGCCATCGGCCAGCGGGCGCTTCGGCCAGATGATCCGGACGTGATTTTCGCGGAGTCGAACATCGGCAACACGCTGCTCGCGTTGGAGCGCCCCGCCGAGGCGCTCGCCTACATCGACAAGGCCATCGAGATCGGCGCCAAGACGCTGGGCGCCGATCACCCGCAAATGGCCTTGCAGCTCAGCAACCGCGCCGAGGCGCTGAACCAGCTCGGCCGCTGGGCCGAGGCCCGCGCGGCGGCCGAGCGGGCGATGGCGATCTGGGAAAAGCAGCTTCCGAAAGATCACCTGTACCTGTCTTACGGTCTCGCCAACATCGGGCAAAGCTACCTGGGCGAGGGTAAACCGGCCCCGGCGGTGCGCCCGCTCGAAAGGGCGCTGCGCATCCGCCTGGCCAAGGAGCCATCGCCGGCGCAGATCGCGCTATGCGAATTCGCGCTTGGGCGCGCCCTGTGGGACAGCGGCGCGCAACAGGAACGCGCGCGCGACCTGGCGGTCAGTGCCCGCGATCGCTACGGGAACATGCCGGCGATGAAGAAACGCCAGGACGAGGTCGTCGCCTGGCTTGGCAAACACAGGCCACCGGTGGTCAGCGCGCACGCAGCGAATTGACAGCGCGACCGCTGCCGGCGGCGGCCAGCACCTGGCCGTCGTCGAAGACGATCTGGCCGCGGCGGACCGTGGTGCGCGGCCAGGCGGTGATCTCGCGGCCGGCGTAGACGCTGTGGCCAGCACGGGAGAATAGCTGGTCGTTACTGAGGAGGCGTCGACGACTGGTCTCCCACACCGCCAGATCGGCGTCGCTGCCGACCGCGATGGTGCCTTTTTGTGGGTAAAGGCCAAAAATGCGGGCCGGGTTGGTGGCGGTCAGGGCGACAAAACGCTCGACGGAGATTCGTTGTTTGCCCACCCCTTCGGTGAACAGCAGCGGCAGCATGGTGTCGAGCTCGGCCACGCCAGGGCGAGCGGTCTGCACGGTCTGCGCTGGATCGATCTTGTGGGCGCGGGTCCAAGGCGCGTGGTCGCTGCCGATGGCGTCGATGCTGCCGTCCACCAAACCTTGCCACAAGGCTTCGATGTCCGCCGGGCCGCGCAAGGGCGGCTGCGCGGTGTAAAGGGCGCCGTCGCTGTCGTGATAGCGCTCGGCGGTGAGAAACAGATAAAGCGGGCGCGTCTCCACGAACACCGGCAAGCCCTGCGCCCGCGCCTGGCGGCACAGGTCCAGCGCGCGCGCCGACGACAGGTGCACGATGTACGTCGGGCATCCGGTGGTCCGACACATCTCGATGGCGCGTTCGGTGGCGATGGTCTCGGCGGCGGGCGGGCGGCTTTCGGCGTAGGCGCGCAGGGTGGTGCGGTGCTGGTGCGCCAGCATCGCCGTGCAGCACTCGATGATCGGCAGATCCTCGCAATGAATGAGGGTGACGCCGCCGGCCTCACCGGTGGCCTTCATGATGGCGGCATGGTGGCGCGCCGACGGTTCGAACGACGGCATGCACATGAAGAACTTCATGCTGCGGTGGCCGGCGGCGACGCAGGCCGCGACCTGGCCGGCGGTCTCGTCGGTGGGGCAGGTGACGGCCAGGTGAAAGAACACGTCGGCGATGGCTTCGCGGACGATGGCGGCGGTCTCGGCCACCACCCGGTCCTGCAGCGACTCCCAGGGCAGGGCGAAGGCCATGTTGCCGACGGTGGTGATGCCCCCGGCCAGCGCCGCTTGCGATCCGCTGGTGTAATCGTCGGCCCACATCACGTCGCCGGGATCGACGTCTTCGACGTGCAGGTGAACATGCGGATCGACACCGCCCGGAAGCACCAGCGCGCCGCGGGCGTCGATCTCGCGGCGACCGGTCATGGCGCCGCCAATCTGGGCGACGGTTTCGCCTTTGATCCCGAGGTCAGCGCTCTGCCGTCCCTCCGCGGTGACCAGCGTCCCGCCACGCAACACGAGATCGAGGGAGATGTCTGGCACCGACGGCATTGTATCCTGCTGCGGCGAATCAGGCGACGGGTGACTTAGTTGGCCCACCAGTACGACAGCTTGAACAGGATGACGTCGGCGGCGCCGCCGTGCCGCAGGGCGGACAGGTGCAGATCGCCGATCGGCCCGTAAAGCGAGTCCACCGTCGGCAGCTGCGAGCGCGCATAGATGAGATACAAGGTCGAACCCAGCCGATACTCCCAGCGCAGGACGACGCTGATGTTCACCGCCGCCCGTTCAAAGTCGGCGCTGGCCTGCGCCACCGTGCTGGTCGGCGCCGCAGCGATGTCCGCCAGGCTGATGGCGCCGCTGGTCGCGGGCAGGCGGCGCAGATCGGTGTAGTGCCCGGAGGCGAGGAAAAGCTGGGCGTACGTCTGCAGTGTCAGCTGACGAGTGAAGGTGTAGTTGGCGCGCAGGATGGCGCCCGCGCTCTTGGCGGTGAGGCGGCCAAAGACATAGCGCTGCCTGTCTGGATCGCACGCCATCGGCGTGGGCGCCATCGGCGCGTCGGCGCTGCCGCTGCATTCGGTGGTGGCGAAGCGCGGCTCGCCGGTGGCGTCGGTGAAGTTCAGGTCCAGGCCGAGGTCGAACTGCGGCAGCGGGTGCGCGGCCAAGCTGCTCCACGCGTCGATCGACCAGCCGTTCTCTAATAGCTGCGCATCGCCGCCGGTCCACGCCACCAGCCGCCGGCGAAAATCGGTGTCCACTTCGGCGTGCAGGATCCAAGCGTGCGCCCGCTCCAGCGAAGCGCGGCTGCCGGGCAGAAGCGCGCCTTGCTCGCCGATCTCCCGATCGTCCTGGCGCGCCGCCAGAAAGCCGGCACCCGCCGACACGATCCAGAAATTTTGAAACATCACGGTGCTGGTCAGCTGGGCGCGCTTGCCCAGGTCCAGGCCGTCCAGCGAATAGCGGCTGCCGGCGTCCAGGCGCAGATGCTGCTCGCGCGTGCGGTCGGTGGGCGTGAGATTGCGGTACTCGACGGCGGCCTTGAGCTCGTGCAGGTTTTGCCGGGCCATGAAGCCGACGTCGTTGTAGTCCACGCGGCGGCTGTGGCCCGCATATTCCAGGTTCCACACCAGGTGCGCGCCGCCTTCTTTGGCCACCCGCGCCCAACTTCCCAGGCCCGACGCGCCCGGGCCGATCAACGTTCCGTCGGCCAGCGTGCGCTCTGGTCCATCGACGATGCGCGAGCCGATCACCTGCCCGGACAGCGAGTAAAGCCCGCCGCCGAAACGCACCAGACCATCGGCCCCGGCCACGTAAGCGTCGTGGAAACAGCGGCCAGCGGAGGTGGGCGTGTTGCTGTCGGGACAGGGCGGCGGCGCCGCGCTGGCGTCGGGCGCGACTTCAAAGCGAGTGGTCCCGGTGGCGATGAGGCCGAGGTGCCCGGCGCCGAACTCGCGGCGCAGGCGCAGCACATTGAAGCTGGTGGCGGGGGCCACGACCAGCGCCGCCCGCTGGTCGCTGCTGACGCGGTTTTCGTTGGTCAGCGCCGAAAGCGCGCCGACAGACACCCCGCTGCCGATCTGTCCGGTCAGCTTGGCCGCGACGTCGATGGTCGACGGCTGCGGGGCGGCCGTCAGGTGTTCGCCGTCGTTCAGCGACAGGGGCAACGGCGGCGCGCTGCCGATGCGGCGCGAGTAGAACACCCGGTTGGGAAACGTGTCGGGCGCCGCCGCCGCGGCATCTTCCTGCGAAGTGGTTAGATACTCGGCGCCTTCCACGAACAGCGGTCGCTTCTCCGGCAAGAAGGTTTCGTAGTTGGTCAGGTTCAAGATCAGACGGTCAGCCTCGACCTGTCCGAACTCGGGCAGGGCGGCCGCGTCCAGCGTCAGGCCCTGGGTGAGGTGCCACTTCAGATCCAGGCCGGCGGGCGCGTCACGCAGGCTGGGGCGCACCAGGCCGAAGCCGCGGCTCTGGATCTGCGCGCTGCCGTCCTGGCGCTCGGCTCGGGCGGTGACGAATGGACGCAGCTCGATGGTGCCGCCGCGCTTGAGATCGCGCAGGTCGTCCAGACGCCCAAAACGCGCCACCCAATCCGAAACCGAGCGCGGGATCAAAGCCCATTGATCGCCTTCGCCGACGCTGGACATGATGCGGCTGGCTTGCATGCCCCAGCTCTGCACCGGCAGGTGAGCGTCAAAGCGCAGGATGCGCAGCGGGAGGCGCAACTCGGCCGACCAGCCGTGATCGGTCAGCGCCGTGCGCGCCTCCCACACCTCATCCCAGTCCAGCGAGATCACCGACTGATTTCGCAAGGTCCCGTCAGCGATCACGCCCGAGACGTTGACGGCGAAGATGAACGCGTTCTTTCCATCGCGGCGGGTGTCAAGCTGCAGCTGCACCCAGTCGCTTTCCGAATCCTGATCGCGGCGGGTCAGACGCTGCGCGATCGGCGACCGGCGCTGTTCACAATCGAAGGCCACATACAGCGCCTCGTCGTCGTAAAGCACGCGGAGAGTGGTTTTCTCCGACGGCGGCTGGCCTTCGGAGGGGAAATTTTGCACGAAGTGCTGAGATGCCTGCGCGGTCTTCCACGCCGGATCGTCCAGGCGGCCGTCGATCACCGGCGGCTGCGCGGTGCGCACGGCGTTCAAGTGTGGCACGGCGGCAAGGTCAGGATCGGCGGCGGCGGCGAGCCAGGCCAGCGGCAAGAGCGACAACGACAACATCGGCTGCTAGTCGGTGAAGCGCTCGGCGAGAAGGCCCAGGTCGGCGGGGCCAAGGTCGATGGTTGGCAAACGCGGCAAGGTCAAAAGCGGCAAGCCCGGGTTGTCGCGCAGGCGAGTCAGCATCTGCTCGGCGGTCTGGCGGTGCGCGCGCACGCTGGTGCCAAGGCGCAAGGTGGCGTCCAGCGCGTCGTCGCCGGTGGGCGGCAACACCTGGTTCAACGTGGCGCGCACGGTGGCGTCGAGCAGCGCATCCGATGGCAGGGCGTTCACCACCAGCGGGCCGAGCGGCACCTGCAGGCTGGTGCGGGCGGTGTGGGCCAGCTCGATGGCCTCGCGCACCGGCAGTTCCTCGGGCAAGGTGACGATCACCAGGGCGGCGCGCGCGGGATCGGACAGCAGCTCGCGGGCGGCGGCGGCGTCATTGGTCAGCGGCCCCTTCGGCAGCGTGTCCAGGATGGCCTGCGGAATGCGCAACATCAGCACCGCGTGACCAGTGGCCGGCCCGTCGAGGATCACCAGATCATAGCGAGGCCGTCCGTTTTGCAGCTCGGTGGTGTGCCACCAGGTCTTGCCCAGCATGGCGTACGCGTCGAGGCCGGGGATGGCCGACAGGAAACCGCGCACCGCTCGGTTCTCGAACAGGGCGCGGTAGACCGTCTCATAGCGCAGGACCATCAGGCCGTATTCGTGCAGCGCGCTTTTCGGCGTCATGTTCACGGCGTCGATGGCGGGGGCCACGGTGACGACATTAGAACCAATTGCCTCGCGGCGACCGAACATTTTGCTCAGGCGTTCGACCGCGTCGGTCTGGGCGATCAAGACGCGCTTGCCGCGCCGGCTGGCCGCCACCGCCAGCGCCGCGGCGACGGTGGTTTTTCCCACGCCGCCCTTGCCCGCGATGACCAGCAGCTTGCGATCGAAAAGATCGCTCATGGCGTGGCCTCGGCGCTGGAGACGGCGGCGATGAGGCCGATGGCCGCGCCCGCCGCCAGCACCGCCGCCGGATCGTAACTGACGAAGGGCATG
The DNA here is from genome assembly GCA_036268875.1 of Polyangia bacterium. GTDB lineage: Bacteria > Myxococcota_A > Polyangia > Fen-1088 > Fen-1088 > DATKEU01. Next base: position 52,683 of record DATATI010000010.1, read on the forward strand.
GTGACGCCGATGATCGGCACCAGGCCGACGCACACCGCGATGTGCAGCGCCGCCGGCGCCACCAGCGCCATCCCCGCCGCCAGGGCCAGCGCCGCCAGCCGGTGATCGGAAGCGCGGCGGGCGATGAGCACGGCGCCCACGCCGATTCCCACCCACGCCAGGACCACCGCGGCGGCGGCGAATTTTCCCAGCTCTTCGGCGATCACCGCGAAGACGTAATCGCTCTCCGGCGAAGACAGCGAGCGGCGGGTGCTGCCATGGCCAAGCCCGACGCCGACGTTGCCGGCGCTGGCGGCGGCGCGCGCGTGAGCCAGGGCCAGCACCTCGAAGCCTTTGCCGCGGCGATCGGCCAGCGGCTCGACGAAGCCTTGCCAGCGGCTGCCCACGTAACGGAACCGCGAGGCCACCAGGCCCAGCGCCGCCGCCAGCAGCGCCGCCGCCGGCACCAACCAGCGGCCACCGACGCCCAGGCCGGCCAGCGCCACCAGGGCCACCAGAATGGTGACGCCGGCGGCGGAAAAATCCGGCTGCACGATCAAGGTCAGCACCGCTACGAACGTCATCACCAGCGCCAGCAACCAGCGCGGCAGACCGTCATTTTTCAAGGGCGCCGCCGCGGGATCGCCCCATGACACCAGCAAGAGGGCCACGCCCAGGGTCAAAAACGGCGCTGGCTCGCCCGACAGCGGTCCCAGGTGCAGCCAGCGGCTGGCGCCTGCGGCGCGCACACCGATGCCGGGAATGAACACCGCCAGGCCGGCCAGCAAGGCCAGCAAGAAAAAATACGGCGCCGCTCGCAGCAGGCGCTTGGCGCCCGCGCGCGCCACGGCGAAGCCGGCCGCGATTCCCAGCGCCGAGGCGATCAGGTGCCGGGCCACGAAGTGCTGAGGGTATCCCAGGCTCAGGCTGCTTTGCCGGCTGGTGGCCGCCGCCGACACCATCACGCCCAAGGCCCCCAGGACCAGCGCCGACGGGACCAGGAGCAAAAGCACGAGCGATCGGCGCATCATCAAAGATCAGAAACGATAGAAGAGTCCGATCCCGCTGTCGAAAAGATCCCCGAAGAGGTTCAGGTGATCGCCGGTCTCGGTGACGAAGTCGGGACGGTTCAGAGTTTGGGTGAAGTTGAAACGCACGCGGATGCCCATGCCGTCCTTGATCGTCCAATCGATGCCCAGACCGCCGCAGACAAACGGCTGGCGCGAAGAGGCCCTTCCGGGGCGCAGGGTCAACTCTGGCGTGGAGAAATAACCGAAGGTGAAGCCGGCTCCCGCCGAAGCCCACAGGGTGACCGCCCGCAGCGGAAGCGCCACTGTTTGCGCGACGGAAAATCCGGTCTGGGTCAGCGTACGGTAGTCGGTCGACGGTCCTTCGAGAGCCAGCGTGAAGTGATCGTGGAAGAAGTTGGCGCCGACGCCGAGGAACAGCGTCGGCGCTTCGGGCGGGCCCAGGCGCAGATAGCGCCGTTCGTAAAGTCCACCGACGGAGAATCCGACAGTGGGGGTCAGCTGCTCGCCACCGGACGAGACGCGGATCGACGGGCCGATGAAGACACTGACACCGTTGCTGCCGGTGGGTTCCGCAGCGGGCATGGCCGGCGCGGGCGGCGGGGATGGATTCGTCTCGGGTGGCGGCGGCTGCGCCTGCGCCAACAGCAGCAGCAGTAAACGGGAGACGACCGCCGCGTTCATCGCTGGCAGACTACCCGATCACGACCAGATCCTGACCAGCTTCGACCGCTTCGCCGTCCGCGCAGCGCACCTCGCGAACGACGCCGGCGCGAGGCGCGCGCAGTTCGTTTTCCATCTTCATCGCCTCGACGACCACCGCCGGCTGCGCCGCCGCCAGCGCTTCGCCGACCTTGACCAGGATCTTCACCACCCGGCCGGGCATCGGTGCTTTCAGCGTGGCGGTGGCGCCGATCGCGGCGGCTGGCCGCGCGATCAGATCCCGCACCGCCGCGCTGCGGGCCTCGGTCACCTCCGCCGTCACCAAAACCGGATCGCCGGGCGGCCCGATGGCGACGGTGAGCTTGGGCGCGGCGCCGTCGACCTGCGCGATGATCTGCTGCCTCCCCAACATCAACGACCAGACGCCCGGTTCCACCTGGCGCGCTTGCACATCGCGCGGCTGTCCGTCGACGATGATCTCCAGCGCCTCGCCGTCGCCGTTGCGCAGTTCGACGATGCGGTCCTTCCCGCCGATCCTGATGGCGTATCGATGGATCATGCGCCGCGATTAAACCACGTTCCCCTCACCCCGACCGTCTCCCAAAGGGAGAGGGAGCGCGGAGCGGCGAGAGTGGCGAGCGCCTAGCTTTCCATAAAGCTCTTGAGCCGCTTGCTGCGCGACGGGTGGCGCAGCTTGCGCAGAGCCTTGGCCTCGATCTGACGGATGCGTTCGCGCGTCACCTCGAAGTCCTGACCCACCTCTTCCAGTGTGTGGTCGGACTTTTCGCCGATGCCGAAGCGCATGCGCAGCACCTTCTCTTCGCGCGGGGTCAGCGTGGCCAGCACCTTGCGGGTCTGCTCGGCCAGGTTCATCGAGATGACGGCGTCGGCCGGCGAGATGACGCTCTTGTCCTCGATGAAGTCACCGAGGTGCGAGTCTTCTTCTTCGCCGATCGGCGTCTCCAGTGAGATCGGTTCCTTGGCGATCTTCAGAACCTTCCGCACCTTGTCGAGCGGAAGCTCCATCTTCTCGGCGATCTCCTCGGGCGTCGGCTCGCGACCCAGCTCCTGCACCAGGTAGCGGCTGGTGCGGATGAGCTTGTTGATGGTCTCGATCATGTGCACCGGGATGCGGATGGTCCGCGCCTGATCGGCGATGGCGCGGGTGATGGCCTGCCGGATCCACCACGTCGCATAGGTGGAGAACTTGTAGCCGCGCTTGTACTCGAACTTGTCGACGGCCTTCATCAGGCCGATGTTGCCCTCCTGGATCAAGTCCAGGAACTGCAAGCCGCGGTTGGTGTACTTCTTGGCGATCGACACCACCAAGCGCAAGTTGGCCTCGACCAGCTCAGCCTTGGCCTTCTCGGCCGTGCGCTCGCCGTCCTGGATCTCCCGCACGGTGTCGCGCAGGACGTCCTCGGACAGCTTCGCCTCCTCCTCGACCTTCTTCACCTTGCGCTGGGCGTTGGCGATGATCTTGGACATCTCCTCGATCTCTTCCGCCCGAATACCCAGCTTTTTCGAAACGGCGCGCTGGCGCAGCGGAGAGGATCGAACCTCACGCAAGGTCTTGCGGAAGTCGCGCAGGCTCATGCCTGCCTTTTGCTCGCAGTCGATGATCTCGTGGTTGGCCTGCTCGATGCGCTCGACGAAGCCCTTCAGCTTGATGACGATCTTGTCTATTTGCTTCTTGTTGAGGCGCATCTCCTGGAGGGCGTCCAGAATTTCCTGCCGCAGATCGTTGATCTCTGACTTCCACTTTTTCTTCGAGGCGTCGGAGCTGCCCTTGACGTCCAGCTTCTCCAGGAACTTTTCCTGTTCCTTCCAAAGCCGTCGGACCTTCTCGATCACCTTGCAGACGCGTTCGATGTGCCACTGCTCGTCGAACTCGGCGTCTTCCTCGTCGGCGTCCTTGACGACCTCCTTGACGCGGATCTTCTGCTTGCGGAGCTTGTCGCCCAGCTGAAGGATCTCTTCGATGGCCACCGACGAATTGAGCACGACCTGCAGCACGCGCCGCTCGCCATCTTCAATGCGCTTGGCGATCTCCACCTCGCCCTCGCGGGTGAGCAGAGACACCGACCCCATCTTGCGCAGGTACATGCGCACCGGGTCGTTGGTCTTGGAATAGCCGTCGGCGTCCTCTTCCTCTTCGGCCTCTTCCTTCTTGCTGGACGCCGTCTCGACCTCATCCTCTTCCTCGTCTGCTTCGGCGTCCGCCTTTTCAGAGACCTTCAGCTTCGACGACGAATCGACGATCTCGATGCCCTCGCCCGAGAACGCCGACAGCCAGTCGTCCATCTGATCGGACGACACGATGCTCTCCGGCATGTGCTCGTTCACCTCGTCATACGTCAGGAAGCCCTTCGCTTTGCCCATGGTGATGAGCTCGCGCTTTTTGCGCTCGCTGTCCTTGGCAGAGCTGGCCGCCTTGGTGGCGCCGTTCTTGGCGCCATTTTTTGCCGGCTTGGGAACGCGGGGGATCTCTTCCCCGTCGTCATCGTCCATGTCGTTATCGGCTTCGTTGAACGTATCGTCTTCCATACCTACGGCCTCTCAATGGCTGCTTTGAGTCCCAGCTTCGCCTGTGTTAACGCCAATCCTCTTACGGTGGTTGCACGTGTAGTCGCTTCATCGCCGCGCGATCGCGCACCCTCGGCGAGCTTTTCATTCATCAGAATCTCAGCCTCAACGCGCAAAAGCTCAAGCTTGGCCCCGAGCTTCACCAAAGTCACCTGCGGATCGGCGACCCGGTTGATGCTGCCGTCCATCAGCGCCCGCGACACACTGTCCCGAACGTCGGGGGGGGCCGCTTGCAGCCAGGCCGGTGTGTCGATGCGGTTGGCAGAGGCGATGCCCTCCATGGCCAGACGAAAAAGCTGGCGCAGCGACGGATCAATCAGCAGATCGCCGGCGCGGTTAGCCTGTGGATGTCGCGCCAATTCGGGATAGGTCACCAGCAAGACCAGAAAGTACAATTCTTCTGGTGGCAATTTGCGTTGCGGCGGGGGCTCCGCCGATGCCGACACTGCTTCGGCGTTCGCCGCCGACTGGGCGGGACCGCGGCGCAGGCTTTCCGACGCTTCGCGCAGGGCCCGGTTGACCTGGTGGATGGTCATACCCAGCACGGCCGCCGTCTGGCGGGCGTAAAGCTCCAGCGTGGTCTGGTTGCGCACCCTGGCTAACAACCGCGTGATGGCCTCCAAAGCTTCGACCCGACCAGGGATGCTGGCGGTCTGGGCGGTGTTCTGGATGAACTGATCCAGCATCGGGCGGGCGCCGTCGACCAGCCGGCGGAGTGCCTCCGCGCCTTCGCGACGGACGAAATCATCGGGGTCCACGCCGGTGGGCAAGCGGGCGATGCGTCCGTCGACGTCCGCTTCCACGAACAGCGGCACCGCCTTGTCCGCCGCGCGCTGGCCGGCGGTGTCGCCGTCGAACACCACCACCACCTGTCGCGCCAGACGACCGAGGAGATCAATCTGCTCCGCTGTCAGCGCCGTGCCCATCGGCGCCACCGCATTGTCGATGCCCGCCTCGTGCAACGACATCACGTCGAAGTTGCCTTCCACCACGATCGCCACGTCGGTCTTGCGGATGGCCTCGATGGCGGCGTGCAGGCCGTAAAGCTGTTCCTTCTTGTGAAACAGCGGCGAATCGGGCGAGTTGACGTACTTGCGATCCTTGGCCTCGGGATCCAGCAGGCGGCCGCTGAACCCGACCACCCGCTTTTGTCGATCGATCACCGGCAGCATCACGCGGTCGCGGAAAAAATCGTAGCGCCCGCGTTCGTTGACGCCGCAAAGGCCCAGGACTTCGCCGTCCGTGACAGGGATTTTTTTGCTCGCAAGGTAGTTCTGCAGCCCGTCCCATTTGCCCGGCGCATACCCGACGCGAAAGCGTTCGATAAGCGGCGCGCTGATGCCGCGCTTTTCCACGTACGCGCGCGCCTGCGCACCGGCAGGCGAGGCATAGGCCTCTTGAAAATACGTGGCCGCCAGCTCCATCACCCGGAACAGGCGATCGCGCTGCGACTCGGCGTCGCGGCGGGCTTGCCGCTCGGCCGGCGACAGGGGCTGGGCGTCCAGCTCGACGCCCGCGGTGAGCGCCAAATCGCGCACCACCTCGATGAACGTCCGCTGCTCGATCTTGACCAGGAACTCTATGACGTCACCTTTTTCGCCGCAGCCGAAGCAGTGAAAGAATTGACGTGTCTCGTGCACATGGAAGGAGGGCGTTTTTTCGCTGTGAAAGGGGCAAATCCCTTTCCAACTCCCCGTACCCGCCCTCTTGAGCTCAACATAGCGTTTGACGATCTCGACGATATTCGTCCGATCCCGGACATCGTCGATTTTCTCCCTGGGGACTAAGGGCACGGCAATGTCCGCGGCACCGGAAGGCGCGCATTTTTTAGCCCAGCCCCACCCATAGTCAAGCCCGATTACGAATTTTCCCCGAGAATTCCCCCCTCGGCAATTCCCTAAATCTATTCCTACCTTGCCCCACCCGTTCACCTTCTCCCCGTCCCATTAACGTACCCTCAGCCGCCCAATTTCGCTCAATAACACCGCGACGTCCGTCCGACGCCGCCGCTATTCCCATTCAGGAGGCCGGGCTCTGCCCGGCCGGCCCACCTTGCGCGAGCGATCCGTTGGGGGGCGACGTGGGGGGATTTAATTCCCCCACGCAGCGAGCGCAGCGAGCGATCACTGCCCCTCGCCGCCCTTCAGCTCGGCTTCATCGGCGCGTTTGAGGATGATGAACTCGACGCGTCGGTTCTTGCTCCAGCAGTCCTCGTTGTGTTGGGTGCAGACCGGCTTGGTCTCGCCGTAGCCGTGTTTGCGCAGGCGGCTCGGTTCGACGCCGCGTTCGACCAGCGCTTGCTTGACCGACGCGGTTCGGCCTTCGGTGAGCTCCAGATTGTGCTCGTCGTTGCCGCGCTCGTCGGCGTGGCCTTGCACTTCCAGCAGCAACAACTGCGGGTTGCCTTTGATCGTCGCCGCGATCGCATCCAGCAGCGGGAACGAGACCGGCTTGATGTCGGTCTTGTCGGTCTCGAAGTAGATCTTGTCCAGGATCTCCAGCTTGCCGCGCCTGACGATCACGCGCCCCTTGTCCGGGCAGCCGTCGTCGTCCTGGAAGCCGTTGTAAGTCTCCGGCTCGTTCGGGCACTTGTCGTTCTTGTCCAGGATGCGGTCTTTGTCGTTGTCGGGATCCGGGCAGCCGTCTTGATCCTCGAAGCCGTCTTTGTCTTCCGGATCGTCGGGGCATTTGTCGACGTCGTCGGGGATGCCGTCGCCGTCGCGATCGAAGGTGGTTGAATCGGGGCAACCGTCCGCGTCTTGGAAGCCGTTCTTGGTCTCCGGCTCGTTCGGGCACTTGTCGTCGACGTCCAGGATGCCGTCGTGATCGTTATCGGGCTCGGGGCAGCCGTCCTCGTCTTCGAAGTCGTCAAAGTCTTCGGGATCGTCGGGACACTTGTCGACGTCGTCCTTGTACCCGTCGCCGTCGCGGTCGCCGATCGACGGTTCGAAGATCATGCCGATGAAGGCGCGCGGTGCGCCGCCGCCGTAACCGTTGGCCACTCGCCAGCCACCGCCCAGCTCGAAGAACGAGTTGTGGGCCAGGTACAGCTTGATGCCGGCGATGGCTTCCGCCGTCGGGTTGAGATTGCTCTGGGTGCCGTCGGCGGCGATCTTCTTGCTGCCCAGGCCGTAAAAGCCGTAGATCTCGCCCACCACGTCGAACTTCTGCGGGACGATGCCGTACGAGATGCCGAAGCCGCCGACCACTTCGTTCTTGGCCAGGATGCCCTGCTGGGTGTTGGTCAGCATCATCCCGCTGGGGGTGAACATCCGCGGCGCGGTGCCGGTGGTGCCATCGTCGACGAAAGTGGTGCTGGGGCGGATGCGCATGCCCGCGTTGATGGTGGTGCGGAAACGACCGAGGTAACCGGTCTCGGTATCGGCGATGACCGTCGGCTGGAAGATCAGCTTCCCTTCGCCCATGAAGGCGTTCTTGTCACCGGTGGGCAGGACCAGGCTGGGAATGATGGCGATGCCGAATCCGGTGCGGGTGGCGTTCAGCAGCCGAATCTTCGGGTGCAGCGTGATGTCGCCCAGGCCCTGGCGGGTGAATCCATAGTCGGTGGTGGCGGCGCCGGCACCGCCGGGGTTGGACGGCTCGCCCTTGCCGGACAACACGGTCATCGGCACGACCACGCCCAGCTCGAAGCCAAAATGCGCCAGCTTGACGAAGCCGACCGCGGCTTGCAGCGACGGCGTCACCAGGTTCGTCACCACAAAACCGTTTTGCTGGGGTGGCGTCCCTAGCTTCATCGTGCCGTCAAACTGCAGCGGCCGGCGCGCATAGGTGGTCACCAGGCCGAACGAAAAATCCCACTGACCCAGGACGCCCGATGAATTGAGGGTGATGAAACCCTTCGAATCCATGGCCGGGCGAAACATCTGCAGGTCCAGCGGCGCGCTGTTGATCTGCGCCTCGGCCGGCGCAGCGAGGCCGAATGCTGCGACCGCCGACACGACGATCGACATGAAAATCCGGCTGGGGCGAACCGACATCGAGACCTCCGTGAGCCTTGAGCGCAAGTCGTGAAGAGTTCCGCCAAATTAGTCGGAAAATCGACGGACATTTATAACAGCGTCGAGATCGCTGTCAAAGCAGTATCCTGGCCGCCGTGATTCTGTGTGGCAGTTCGTTACGCCCGCCGGGCGCGCGCGGGGTGGATCCGATCGTGCGGCTGACTTCGGAGGCCGGCTTCGACGGAATCGGCATCGGGCGGGGCTGCACGCTGCCCCTGGCGACGGAGATCCTGGCCGTGGCGCTGCAGGCGGGCCTCGGGCCCGGGATCCTGGCCGCGCCGCTGGGGGAGCGGCCGCTGCAACCGGGGAAGCGTTACCCGCGCCTGGGCGCCGAGGCGGCTGACGAGCGGGCCGCGGCGATCGAGCTTTGTCGGCGGACGCTGGAGCTGGGCGGCGGGGTGGGCATGACGGTGGTGGCGCTGGATTTCGGCGCGGTGGCGCTGAGCACGCCGAGCGAGTCGGTGGCGCGTCTGTACGCCCGGCGCGAGCTGGAAGACTATGATCTCGACGAAGGGCCGCTGGGAGCGGCGTTGCGCGAGCGGCGCGCCCGCGGCGGAGCTCTGGTCGACGCCTGCCGCTGGTCGCTGGAGGCGTTGTCGCCGCACGCCGAGCGCCGCGGAATCACCTTGGCGCTGGAACTGGGGCCCACGCCCTGGGGGCTGCCCGGTCCACGCGAAGCGCTGGAGCTGTGCGCGCTGTTCGGGGGCGGCGCGATCGGGGTGGCCTTCGATCCGGCCCGGCTGATGGCGATGCGCGCCCTGGGCCTGCCGATCAGCGACGGGCGAATCATGGCGCTGCGAGGGGCGGCGGTGGTGATCGTCGAGAACGACGCCGTCGGCACCGACGTCGGTTACTTGCCCGGCCTGGGCGAGCGCGACGCCGATCTCGGCACGCGCGAGGGCTTCCCGAAGAACGTTCCGGTGATCGTGGTGGGCACGCCGGACGCCACCGACGGCGAGGTGGCCGCGGCGGCGGCGCTGGCGCGCGTCCGTTACGAGTGAGCGGGGTTGGCGCCGCCCAGGATTCCGGTGAGCTCCTTGGCGATCCCCGACTTGATGGCGCTTGCCAGCGGCGTCAGCAGGAATCCCAGGTTCAGATCGATGTGCACGCGCGCCGGCTCGATGGCCAGGTGCGCGTCCAGGCCTTTGCGCGACACCAGCAGCTCGTGCTCGCCTTTCCAGGTGCACTTGGCACCGTATTCGTTTTCCAGCTTGGGCGTCGCCCGGGCAATGCGGGCGCGGGCTTCCTCGGGCGTCAGCGCGTGGGGTATGTCGACTTCAAATTTGGGCATCGCCGTTTCTCTAGCGATATCCCTGGCGGAAGTCCAGGCGAAGCTGCTGGGGGGGCCGGATGTCCACAGGCAAGGCCGCCGGACGAACCGATTCTTGAGGGGGGCAGGCAACGTCGTAGCCTGTCTTTGGCCGCTCAAAAACAATTCGAGCAAATCAACATTGGACGTCGAGTACGTCTCTTTCGGGCGCTCGCTTGCCTGGGGAGAGGCAACTATGTTTTCAGGCCGCCGGCGTGGTGGGAAATCTCGTTCAAGAATCGGGCGTCAATCCCGCCATCTCGCAGTCGAGCGGCGGACCGGGGCGCGGCATTGCCCAGTGGTCGGCAGGCACGCGCTGGGACACCACCAGGGGCGACAACCTGGTGGCGTTCGCGGCGACGGAAGGCCTGCCGACGAATTCTTTGAGGGTGCAGCTGGATTTCATCTGGTTCGAGCTGCAGACGTTCCCGGCCTACGGCTTGGCCAAGCTGCGCGTGACCACCAACGTCAGCGACGCCAGCATCGAGTTCGAACACGATTACGAGGGCTGCGTCGACGCGAACTTTCCGGTCTGCGAGCAAGCCATGCGCATCGTGTACTCGATGCAGGAGCTGAAATCGTACGGGAACGATCCCGTGATGCTCGACGCGGGCGTTTCCTTCGACGCTGCGGGCGCCGCTGATGTCAGGGTGGCGTCCGACAGCGGCGCGTCCGATCACGGCGGAACGACCAACGAAGACACCGCGTTCGACATCGTCGCCGTGGTCGACACGGCCGCGCCCGTCGACACCACGCCGCCGCCGCCAGCCGTCGACGCCGGCGCGCCGTCGCCGGTCGACTCGGGGGCGGTCGTCGATACGAGGAAAATGGGCAGCGCGCCGGCCAGCGCCACGTCCAGCGGCGGTTGCGCGCTGACGTCTGGCCTTTCGCCCGAAGGCGCGGGGAGCGGTGGCGTCTTGCTGGCGATCGCCTTCGCGCTCAGCCTGGTGGCGTCGCGGCGGCGGCCACGCCGGTAGCCGCTTCGGGGTCGAACGTCAGGCGCGAGACCTCGAACTGATTTTTGCACAGCCGGATGATCGTGCCTTCGCCGGCCAGCAGCGGTTCGCGCTGCAAGAGGTGATAGGTGCGCAGGCCGTCGCGCGTGGGCGGCTCGCCGTGGGCTTTTTTCCCCGGCATGCCGCTGACCACGATGATCTTCTCTCCCGGCTGCAGCATGAAACCGGGATCGATGGTTCCCAGCAGCGATCCGCGCTTGCCTTTGCGGGCGGCGATCACCTGCAAGCCGCCGGTGGTGACGGCGGTGGGCCCGGTATTCTCCAGGACAAACCACTCCTCGTTGATCTTCTTGCGGTCCGCCGTCGCATGCGCTTCACGAAAAATCAGAGCCATTAACAGTCCTCTTTCCGTTCCGTGTCTTAAGGCCTCGCCGTCCAGTCAGGAGCGTGGGCTTTGCCCGCGCGGCCCACCTTGCGGAGACGGGGTGGGCAGGCGGGAGGGTCTAACCCTCCTGCCCTCAGACTTCGAGAATCTCCGCCTCTTTTTTTGCGACGATTTCGTCGATCTTGGTGACCGCCTTGTCCGTGGTGTCCTGGACGGTCTTGAGACCCTTGCGCTCGTCGTCTTCGGTGATGGTTCCGTCTTTGAGGAATTCCTTCAGCATCTCGTTGGCGTCGCGGCGGGCGCCGCGCAAGGCGACCTTGGCCTCCTCGGCCATCTTCTTGACCACCTTGACCAACTCTTGTCGGCGTTCTTGCGTCAACGCGGGCGAAGGCAGGCGTACCAGCTCGCCGTCGGACTGCGGGTTCAATCCCAGCTGGGCGGCGCGGATGGCTTTCTCGATCTCAGGGATCAGCGCCCGCTCCCACGGTTTGATGGTGATGAGGCGCGCGTCGGCGACGTTCAGTGACGCCACCTGGTTCAGCGGCGTCGGCGTGCCGTAATAGTCGACGCGCACGCCGTCGAGGATGCCCAGGTTGGCGCGGCCGGTGCGCACCTTGCCAAGCTCGCGTTTGAAACCGTCGGTTGCCTTGTCCAGATCGCCTTGCAGGCTCTTGATCACATCGTTGAGCATCGGTCTCCTTTCGTCGACGGGCCCGACAATGGCAATGACAATAACATGGGCTAGGTCGCTTCTCCTCGGGTCTGGCGGCGTTCTTCCAGCACCATGGTGCCAAGCGGCTCGCCGAGCAAGACTCGACGGATGTTCCCCGGGTGGGTCATGTTGAAGACCAGAATCGGCAGTTTGTTGTCGCGGCAAAGCGAGATGGCTGTCGAATCCATCACCCCGAGGTTGCGGTTCAAGACATCGAGGTAGGACAGCCGCCGGAACATGCGCGCGTCCTTGTGCTTGGCTGGGTCCTTGTCGTAGACGCCGTCGACCTTGGTCGCCTTCATGACAATCTCGGCGCCGATCTCCATCGCCCGCAGCGACGCCGCGGTGTCGGTGGTGAAGAACGGGTTGCCGGTGCCGGCGGCGAAGATGACGAAGCGGCCTTTTTCGAGATGCCGAATGGCGCGGCGGCGGATGTACGGCTCGGCCAGGCGTTCCATTTCGATCGCCGACAGCACGCGGGTGTGGGAGCCGCGCGATTCCAGGGCGTCCTGCAAGGCCAGCGAGTTGATCACCGTGGCCAGCATGCCCATGTAATCGGCGTGAGCGCGGTCCATCCCGCGCGCGCTGGCGGCGATACCGCGGAAGATGTTGCCACCACCGATCACCAGCGCGATCTCCACGCCCAGCGTGTGGACGTCGATCAACTCGTCGGCGATCTGGGCCAGCGTGCCGGCGTCGATGCCGAAGTTGCCGTGGCCCATCAGCGCCTCGCCGGAAAGCTTCAGCAAGATGCGGCGGTACTTCACCCCCGGCGCCAGCGGGCGCTTTTCCTCCACGGTGGGTTCGTCGTCTTCCAACGCGGGCGCGCCGGGGACGGTGATCTCCGACGCGGCCCCATTGGGGGTGGTTGCCTTTGCCTTGGTCTTGCTGCTCTTGGGTGAGGCCATCGCGGCGCGCAGTGTACCCTTACGCCGTGCCTGACTGCTTCTTGACCTCGCTAACAAAATCGTCGGCGCGCTTTTCCAGCCCCTCGCCGACCTCGAAGCGCTCAAAGCGCCGGACACGGACGTTCTCGCCGGTCTTGGCGACCAGATCGGTCTGCAGCGTACGGATGTCCTTCTTGCCCTCGGGATCCTTGACCCAAACCTGATCCAGCAAGCAGACCTCCTTCGCCCACTTGGCCATCTGTCCTTCGACGATCTTCGGGATGACCGCCTCGGGCTTGCCCGACTGCTTGGCCAGCTCGTTGCGGATGGCGCGCTCTTTTTCCAGCATCGCCGCTGGGATCTCTTCCTGCGACAGATACTGCGGGTTCATCGCCGCCACCTGCATCGCCACCTCGCGCGCGAAGGCTTGAAAGTCAGGGTTGCGGGCCACGAAGTCGGTCTCGCAGTTCACTTCGACCAGCACGCCGATGCGCGTGCCGTGCAGGTAACTAACCACCGTTCCCTCCGAAGCGATGCGCGTGGCCTTCTTGGCCGCCGAGGCGATCCCCTTCTTGCGCAGGTACTCGATCGCCTTCTCCATGTCGGCGGAGCACTCGGTAAGCGCCTTCTTGCAGTCGGCCATTCCTGCGCCCGTTCGTTCGCGCAGGTCCTTGATCATCTGTGTACTGACATCAGCCATGACAAAACCCTTTCACAAAACCGATCCGAAATTGAAAACGGCGCGCGTCTCCGCGCGCCTTTGAATGACTTTTTCGAAGCGAGCGCGAGCGCCGTCGCCCGCGCGCTCGCTCAGCCGCGTTCGTTCTCGTCTTCGGGGGTCGCCGCAGCCTCGGGCACCGGCAGATCGGTGCGGCGCCGCGACACCACCTCGACGCGCGGTCCCTCGCCGCCCGACGAGACGCGAATGGTCTGCGGCTCGTCGCTGCCCTCGCCGCCGCGCCCGCGCTGCTGGCTGGCCCGCTCGCGGCCGACCTTCTGACCTAGCAAGCACGCCTCGGCGATCTTGCCGGCGAACAGCTTCAGCGACCGGATGGCGTCGTCGTTGCCGGGGATCGGGTAGTCGATCAGATCCGGATCGCAGTTGGTGTCCACCACCGCCACGATCGGAATCTCCAGCTTGCGCGCCTCGGTGACGGCGATGTGCTCCTTGACCACGTCGACAATAAACACCGCCCCCGGCAGCTCGGTCATGCTCTTGATGCCGCCCAGGGCCTTCTCCAGCTTCTCGCGCTCGCGGGTGATGCCCAGAACTTCCTTCTTGGTCATGCGCTCGAAGGTGCCGTCGGTGGACATCTTCTCGATGGCGTGCAGACGGTCGATTGATCCCTTGACGGTGTGAAAGTTGGTCAGCGTGCCGCCCAGCCAGCGGTTGGTGACGCAAAATTGATTGGCCCGGGTGGCCTCGTCGCGGATGACATCCTGGGCCTGCTTCTTGGTGCCCACGAACAAAACCGAGCGGCCGCCGGCCACGTTCGAGACCAGAAAGTTGAAGGCCTTCTTGAACGCCCGGACAGTTTGCTGCAGGTCGATGATGTGGATGCCATTGCGGGCGCCGAAGATGTATGACTTCATCTTCGGGTTCCAACGCTTGGTCTGGTGGCCGAAGTGAACGCCGGCTTCCATCATCTCGCGGATGGTGATGGGAGCGTCGGGGGACGGCTGGGCGCCTTCCATCGGGGTGTTGGCGGCGGACGGACTCTCATTTTCGATCGTGGCTTCCATGGAACTCCTTCGCGTTGGTTTCCTCCGCCCGCTTCATCGGTGATCGAAACCCGAGGCAAGCCCGGGCACGCACGATCACCTCGACAGGCGTGTGGTGTTAAAGAGGGTGCGTTTTCTACCACATTTTCGACACCTGGGCGGCGAAAAGTCCTGACCGCCCGGGGCCGTGCCGTGTCACGACTGGACAAAAACCGCGGAACAGGAGTTGCACCACATCCGCGGGATCGATAGAAGGAGCCACCAATGTCTGTCAACACTGTGAAGAAAACTGAAATCCGCCCTGCGGCCGGCAAGTTGGGAATTCTCTGTCCCGGCATGGGCGCCGTCGCCACGACCTTCATGGCTGGTGTGGAAGCGATCCGCCGCGGCATCTCCAAGCCCATCGGCTCGCTGACCCAGATGGGGACGATCCGTCTCGGCAAGCGCACCGACAACCGGTCGCCGCTGATCAATGAGTTCGTGCCGCTGACCCGGCTGGAAGACATCGTCTTTGGCGGCTGGGATCTGTTTCCCGACGACGCGTACCAGGCCGCCGTGAAGGCGGGCGTGCTGTCGAAAGAGCACCTCGACGAGCTGAAGGGTTTCCTGTCGACGATCAAACCGATGACGTCGGTGTTCGATCAGGAATACGTCAAGAAGCTGACCGCCACGCACTTCAAGAAGGGCAAGTCCAAGGCCGACCTGGCCGACCAGGTCGTGGAGGACATCAAGACCTTCAAGAAGCAGAACAACTGCGATCGGCTGGTGATGGTGTGGTGCGGATCGACCGAGGTCTATCGCAGCCCGGGTCCGGTCCACGCGTCGCTGGAAGCGTTCGAAAAAGGCTTGGCGGCCAGCGATCCCGAGATCGCCCCGTCGCAGATCTACGCTTACGCGGCGCTGAAGTGCGGCGTGCCGTACGCCAATGGCGCGCCCAACCTGACCGTCGATACGCCGGCCCTGATGGAGCTGGCCAAGAAGAACGGCGTCCCTGTCGGTGGGAAGGATTTCAAGACCGGTCAGACGATGATGAAGACCGTCCTGGCGCCGGCTTTCAAGGCGCGCTTGCTGGGCCTCGAGGGCTGGTACTCGACCAACATCCTCGGCAACCGCGACGGCGAGGTGCTGGACGATCCGGAGTCGTTCAAGAGCAAAGAGGTCTCAAAGCTGGGCGTGCTGGAGCACATCCTGCAGCCGCATCTTTATCCCGACCTGTACAAGGGAATGCACCACGTGGTGCGCATCAACTACTACCCACCGCGCGGCGACAACAAAGAGGGCTGGGACAACATCGATATCTTCGGGTGGATGGGCTACAAGATGCAGATCAAGATCGACTTCCTGTGCAGGGATTCGATCCTGGCCGCCCCCATCGTTCTGGATCTGGCGCTGTTCATGGACCTGGCCCAGCGCTGCGGAATGAGCGGCATCCAAGAGTGGCTGTCGTTCTATTGGAAGAGCCCGATGACCGCGCCCGGTCTTTACCCTGAGCACGATCTCTTCATTCAGCTGATGAAGCTGAAGAACACGTTGCGCTACTTGCGCGGCGAGGAGCTCATCACGCACCTCGGGGCCGAGTACTACGATTGATCGCTCGCTGCGCGAGAATAGTGGCGCCGTCGACGGAGCGGATCGGGCAAGGTGATTACTTGATCGGGTAGCCGGCCCAGAGCCATTCCATGGCGGAAGGCAGGTACTGGCGGCGGGCGCCGTCGTCCTCGTGGCTGGCGCCAGCGGCGGGGACGTAGCGATAGTGGTAGGCCTTGGCCTTCAGGGCAGCGGCGGTCTTGTCGTTGGCCATGCGCCAGGTACCGCCGCCGAGATCGTTTGAGCCGGCCTCAAGAAAAACGCGGATCGGTTTCACCGGCGAGTTGGGAATCAGAGTTGTGTAGTAGCCGGCCGCCCCGTCGGGATACATCGCGGACTTTTGCAGGTTCACGAAGGTGCCCGAGATGGTGAGGACGCGGTGGTACGACTCGGGGTGGAACCAGGCCATGGTGAATGCGGCCGCGCCGCCCGAGCTGCCGCCGAAGGTGCTGCGGCCTTCGGGATCCTTGGTCAGGTTCAGCATGATGTTCTTGCTCATGGCCTGGGTGATGACCGCGGGCAAAAGTTCGCTCTCGACGAACTGATAGTATTTGTCCGAGACGGTGTCGTACTCGACGCTGCGCTGGCCGGCCGGGTCAACGAAGATGCCGGCCATCATCGGGATCTTTTTCTGGGCGATCAGGTTGTCGAACAGCGGTCGCAGATCATCGAGGCCGAAGCTGCCGCCGTTCTGGGCGCCGATCCCGTCCTGCGCGACCATGAACGGAATCTCGGTGCCCGAGACGTACCCGGCCGGGACGTAGATGCCCACGGCGCGCCCGCCGTCGCCAAACGTCGTGCTGTTGGCCATGTTGAAGCGGATCATCGTTCCTTTGGCCACGCCGTTCTGATCGGACATGGCCGGGTCGGCCTTGAAGGGGGCGGCGATGGGAAAGTCGCCGTCGCCGTCGGTGCCTGGGTCGATGATCATGCCGCCGGCGCCGTCGGCGGGCGCGTCGGTGGCCGCGTCGGAGCCGCCCCCGCTGCCCTGATCGCCGCCGCTGCCGGGCGGCGGTCCTGAATCGACGACCGCCGCTCCGCCGCTACCGGTGGTCGGCAGCGCACCGCCCGCGCCGCCGGTAGCGCCGCTGCTGCCGCCGGTGGATGGGTTGCCCATTGGCGACTGATCGGAACTGCATCCGACAACGATAGTCAGCGAAAGCGCGCCCAAGAAAAAGCAGCCGAGACGGCCCAGGGAGATCGATCGTTCCATCATCCGCTCCTGTTTGGAGGTCTTCACCAGCATCGAAGGGGAGGGCTCCAGATGAACGGCTTGCGCTGTGCCTGGCCGCTCCTTCGATCGAGGGAAGACCAGACTAGTACAGGCGGCGTACCGATACCAGACGAGTTGTAACGATTTACAGGCGTTCCGGCTGGACCCATTGCCGGCTGGTCACGGCAAGGGTGGCATCGCGGGCAAGCGGCGCTCCTGCGCCGGCTGACGCAGGAAGGTCATTGTGGTCCACATTTCCTTTGGTCAACCGCGCGCGAGCAACGACTCTTCAGCGCGACTGGCCGGTCAGATCTTTGACCGACGCCCGGACCACCAGCTCGGCCTTGAAGACCCGTTCGGTGGTGGGGACGCGCGGACTGGTGAGGCGCAAGCGGATGCGCTCGACCATCGTCTCGGCGATCTCCGACAACGGCTGGCGCATCGACGTCAACGCCGGCGTAATCAGCGTATTCAGATAGATGTCGTCGATTCCGATGACCGAGACGTCGTCCGGAACGTTCAATCCCGACTCGTGCAATCCGGCGATGAGGCCAATGGCCAGCATGTCGTTCATCGCCACCAAAGCGGTGGGCCGATCCTTTTGCCCGGCCAGTTCTTTGGCCATGCGCCGGCCGACCTCGGGCAGTTCAGAGTCCATGAACGTCGAGGTGGCCTCCGCTTCGGTCATGCTGGCAGCGGCTTCCAGGCCCGCCTCTTTCATGGCCGCTTGATAGCCATTGCGGCGATCGATGCGCGACAACGTCTTGGCCGGAGCGGTCATGTAGCGGATAGCGGTGTGGCCGCAGGTCAGCAAATATTGGGTGGCGGCGTGCCCGGCGTGAAAGTTGTCGATGGAAACATAGTCTATGGGCAGCGTGAAATCCGGCGAGGCCCGTCGGTCGAAGCTGACCATGCTGAGCCCGCGTTCGATCAACGTGACGTACTGGCTTTGTTTGGCCAGCGACGACGTGGTGATGGCGCCGCGCGCGCCATAGCGCATCAGCTCTTCAAGGAACTCGTGTTCCTTTTCAGGGTCGCGATAGGTGTTGCCCAGCAGCAGGCGATAGCCGCGCTTTTGCGCCGCCTCGTCCAGCTCGCGCGCCAGCGAGCTGAAAAACGGGTTGGCAATCGAGGGCACCAGCAAACCAAGCATCGGCGTGTGTCCGGTGCGCAGCAAACGGGCGGCGTGGCTGGGCTGGTAGTTGAGGGCGCGGATGGATTCGACCACGCGCTGAAAGGTCTCCGGCCCGACCTTTTCGGAGCGGCCGTTCATCACGTTCGAGACCGTGCTCTCGGAGACGCCGGCGTGCCGCGCGACGTGTCGTAATTTCACTTCGGCCTTGGCGGGCGGGGCCAGGCGCATCGGCCGTTCTGAGGGAGGAGATCTTTTGGTCATCGTAAGGCGTCGAAAGCGCCTGATGCCGCCGGGCCGGCCGTCATCAATGAGGGGTGTATTGGCAGAGTTACCTGAAATATCCAATCGCAGCAACAAGCCGCCGGTTTGGGTTTCTGCCCAAACAGCTTTGGTTTCACCGAAGAAATGGGCGGTTTGCCCTGAATCTTCATTTCTTTCGTCAACCGATCGACGCCGTTCCCTCCACAGTTCAAATGAGCATGACATTGAACCGACTTTTCGGCAGGTTTTTCGATTGATTAGAAACAACGACGCGGTGTAACCACAGCACAGGCAGAAGACGGCCGCCCCAGCGGCAAGGAGTCAACGCCATGAGCGTCAGCGTCGAGCCTTCGATCATTCATGCGCCGGCCGACCAGGATCCCCTGGCCGGTCTGGTCGATGGGGCGGCGGCCGGTGACGACGGAATGATGCGCGGGATTCTGGCCGCGGTGACGCCCGCCGTGCAGACAGTGGTGCGCATAATCCTCGGCCCTGATCATCCGGAGCTGGCCGACGTGGTCCAGGAAGGGCTGATGGCGCTGCGGGGGGCCCTGCGTTTTTTCCGCCGAGAATCGTCGGTGGTGCAATACGCGCGGCAAGTGGCGGCGCGCAAGGCGATGACCGCGCGCCGGCGCTGGCGTTCGCAGCAGCGCACCTTGGCAAAATTGCGCCGCGAGGTGGACCTTGATTCCGAAGTGGGCGTTCCGGTTGATCCGATCGTGCGCACGCGCCGCGCCGCCGCCTTTCGCGCCTTGCTGGACGATCTGCCCGACGTGCAGGCCGAGACGTTCATCCTGCGCGTGCTGCTCGATTACCCGCTGCCGGAGGTGGCCTCTGCGACCGGTGTCTCCATCAACACCGTGCGCAGCCGCGTGCGCCTGGCGAAAGAAAAGATGCGCCTGCGTATCCAGACCGACGCCAGCCTTCACGACACGCTTCGCGAAGGCGACAGCTGACGGACGCGATGCTACGGGATGACGATGGTCTTGCAGCCGAAACGCAGCTCGACCTTGCCCCTGCTATCGGCCTTGAACGCATCGCAGGTGGCGCCGCAGGTGATGACGCGCGTCGGGATGGCGGTTTTGGGATCAACGTCGTAGTACCAGCCGCCGCGGGTGGGATCGCACTGTGCGGCGCTGCCACCGTACGGGATGTCCTTCTCGCCGCCCGTCCCCGAGAAGTGGACGTTGACCTGACCGTAGTCGATGGCGCCGGCGGCGTCGGTGGGGATCTGGTAGTCGCAGGGAAGGGCGTCGGTGCGGATCTGGTTCAACGCCGTCAGCAGCGTCTGCGTGAGATCTTGGGCCGGGTCCAGGATGATCGGCGTGCGCGTGTTGCCCGCCGTCGCCAGCTGACCAAGGGCGCTTTGTCCGTAGACGCGATCCGCTGCATCGAACACGCCGATTACATAAGTCGGCACGAACGGTGGCAACGTCTGGCTAGCCTGGTACAGGAAATCGGCGATGGTCGAGATGTCCTGGTTGCCGCAGCCGCCGGGCAGGCCGTCGGTGGCGATGATCATCGCGGCGTGGCGACCGGGCATCGCGGTCAAGCGATTGCGCAGGTTGGTCAGCGTGCCAAGGGACGCTTCGGCCATCGGCGTGGTGCCACCGGGTTCGCGCATGGCCAGAAGGCGCAACAACGGCAACGCCCCACCCGGCAGCTCGGCGACGTCGGCGGCCAACGTCTGGTAGCGCTGGGCATCGCAGACGTCAGGGGCCGATTGACAGGTCTTGGGTTGCACCTGGCAAGTGTCGCCGGCGACACCCCCCGGGCACACGGCGCCGACGTTCGCGCAGGGGGCCGCCGACAGCGCGCACGTTCCCAGCGGCAGGCAGGCGCCGCTGGTGCAGCTCACGCCGTCGGGGCCATTGCACCAGGGCGGGCTGTCCAGCGTCCCGCCCGACGTGATGCAGGCCGATTGTGGCTGGCACAACCAGGTCGCCGCCGTGACGGCGGTGCTGCAGTCAGCGACGGCGCTGCAGGGCGAGCCCGGACCCAGCAACGGAAAGAATTGCAATCCCAGGCCGAGGCCCATTGATTCCGGATCGCGCACAAAGCGAAAAAGCGCCTCGCGCGCCAGCTGCCACTTGCTCTCTTGCGCGCCGGTCACCGGGTCGGCCATTGACCCGGAGGCGTCGACCAGCAGCACCAGATCCAGGGGAAGGCGCGCGGCGGCGAAGGCGCGGAAGGCGCAGCTGGCGGCGTCGGCCAACCCGTCGACAGTGAATGGCCCGCCGCTGTCAGTGCTGCGGTTGCCGCCGGTTCCAGCTCCAGCTCCGGCGCCGTCGACGACCGGCGCGTCGACGGAGATCGCCCCGCCCGCGCCGCCCGTTGCTCCGTTGCTGTGCCCGCCGCAGCCCGGGCCGAGGGCGCTGACGGCGAATGCCGCGGCCAGCGTCCGCGACCACCCTTGCGTCACGGCGCTCCGAATCCGATCGGGCCGTACAGCCACAGTCCGTTGCTGCCGGCGTTCGCGCCGCTGGCGATCTCGTAGACGACGTACTGGCGATCTGGCTCGACCAATCCATAGACCGTGCTGACGCCGGTGCTGATGGTCGTCGGTCCGGCGGCGGGCCACTGTCCGCCGGCGCCCAGCTTCACGAACCGCAGCGTCGACGTGTTTCCGGTCGCGCTGTCGCTGTAGATGAGGCCCATGTCGCCCACCGGAAACCAGAAATCGAGGAGATCGGCGAATTTTTGTTTGTCGGCGCAGCCGTTGGTGCTGGCCCGCCAACCCTCGACGGCGCCGGTGTTGACGTTGATGTTGTCGGCCCAGAAGACCAGCGCCGCGTGCGCCAGAAAAGGCGCGCCGTAAAAGTCGGCGGTGGTCCCGGGCGCCAGCGTGCAGGTGCCGCTGCCGTCGTTCTTGGCCAGGATGGCGTTGCCAAGGCCGGACTTCGCGTCGACCTCGGTCTTGACGTACGTGAAACGACCGTCGTCGGAGGGAACGGCGTCGCTGACGCCGGGGGCGACGGTGACGACGGTCGCTGGCTTGCTGATGTCGGCCATGACCTTGTATGTGCCCTTGCCGGCGGTGATCTGATCCAGGAACGCCACGCCTCGGTCGACGCCGTCCGCGCCCAGGAACACGTACGAGCCGACGTTGGGCGCCAGCGTGGTCTCGTTGCCCCCGCCGGGAAAGTCGGCGACGGTCAGCGTGCCGGTGGGATCGATGGCGCTGTTGTCCGGCGGATAATTATAGTTGCGCATGAAGTACCAGTGTTTGCCGTCAAGGCCGATGTCCCACTGGGAAAGCCCGCTGCCCACGGTGAGGCGTTTGTCGACCGAGCCGACGTCGTCGACCTTGTACGCGTACAGCGTCTCCTTGTCGGTCGCGGCGGTGCCGCCGGTCGAGTACGCCAGGTAATCGCCCGCCGGGCTGAAGGCCACCGACCATTGCATGGCGCCGGTGGTAGTCACCGGATAGATCGTGTCGGCCACCGGCAACGCGCCGGCGCCCAGGCGGCCGCCGCGCAGATCAAAGTGCGCGGGCGCCACCGTCAGCGCGCCGTTGTCAAAGCACAGCGCCACGTCGGCGTTTGGAAAACCGTCGCAGCTGATGGCCATGTCGCTGCTGATCTGGCGCGCCGCCGGCCAGCCGGGCCGCCAGGCCATGATTGGTCCGTTGAACGCCGTGGTGCTGGGCGCGCCGGTATAGAAGATCAACGTCTGCCCATAGAAATGATGGGAGTATGGATGCGCCGGCCCGGTGTCGGGCTGCGAGGTCCAAAGGTTGGTGGACAA
This sequence comes from Polyangia bacterium, assembly GCA_036268875.1. Taxonomy (GTDB): domain Bacteria; phylum Myxococcota_A; class Polyangia; order Fen-1088; family Fen-1088; genus DATKEU01. Next base: position 74,872 of record DATATI010000010.1, read on the forward strand.
GCGCAGGCAGCTGGCGTCGCTGCCGTCGCACTTGACGGGGCCGGCGCCGGCGGCCTTCTCCACGTCGACCACCCACAGATCGGTGTTGCCCAAGACGGCATCGGGCAACGTGAACGCGCACCAGTGATCGGCCATGGCGGCGCCGGCGGTCGATTGGCTGCAGGCCGAGGTGGGCGTGCCGAGAAGGTGCGCCGGGCCCGCCACCAGCTGTCTGGTCAGCTCGCTCCCGCCGCCGTCGACGGAGCCACCATCGGCGTTGCTCCCGCCGCTGCCGCCAGCCGCGGTGCCGTCACCGCCGGTGCCGGCGATCGCGCCGCCCGTTCCCGGAGCGCCACCCGCGCCGGCGTCGGTTGTTTGGTTGCCACCGCCACCGCAGCCGGCGAACGCGACCAGCGCGCCGCCGAAGGCCAGCGCGCGCAAAATCCACTGTCCCCCGGGCCTTGGGCGCATGGGCGCAGAATAGCCGAAAGCGCGGTTTTAAGGCTTGGCTGCCGGCTTGGCGCCGTCGTCCTTGGCCTGGTCAGCGGTCTTGTCGTCGTCCTTGGGCTTGCCGGCGTCTTTCATGAAATAGCTTTTCAGCAGCGCCTTGTCGGTTTCGGACAGCTTGGCGTCCGGGTGCATGGGGAAGATGTAGAACCAGGGCGGCATGTTGCCGGCCTCGACCTGCTCCCAGCAGTTCTCGCGGTCGGTGCGGCGGGTCGCCTCGTCGGCGTCGCCCCACTCGGACAAGTTCATGTGCTCGCGGCCCGTGTGAACGTCGCGGGCCATGAGCCATGACCCGGGGGCGATGCGGGCGTATAGCGGCCAGCGGGTCTCGTTGCTGTGACAGTCAAGGCAAGCCCGCCGCATGACCGCCTCCACTTCGGGCGGAGCGTCCAGCTTGAATCGATCCTCGGGATTGCTGCCGATGTGTTTGACCGGCACCAGCTGCATTCCGACGAACACCACCACGCCGCCGATGATGGCGATGCGCAGCAGCTTTTTGAATCGCGTTGACATCGGCAGACGATACGCGAGTCGGCCCACCCGGCTCAAGGGCCGGCATATCTCTGCGCCGGGGCCCGATGACTTCCGCTAGAATCGAGCGCATGCGGACCGGGTGCCTGTGTGGGGCCCTGCTGCTCGCCGCCTGCTTGGCTGCGGCCTGCGCCACTGATCCACCCAAGCCGCCAGCCGCGGCGTCGCCGGCGGCGGCGCTGTTTCCCGGCGAGGCATCGTTTCTGGCCGACCTGCGCCAGTTGACCTTTGGCGGCGAGAACGCGGAGGCGTACTGGTCGTTCGATGGGCGCGAGCTGTCTTTTCAGTCCCGCCCCGTCGGACAAAGCTGCGACCGCATCTATCGCATGGCGGTCGACGCAGCGACGCCGGTTCCGGTTCCCGTATCGTCAGGCAAGGGCGCCACCACCTGCGCGCACTTCTTGCCATCGGGCGATCTGATCTATGCCTCGACCCACCTGGCGGGTGAGACCTGCCCAGCGCGGCCCGACATGAGCCAGGGTTACGTCTGGGCGCTTTACGACAGCTACGACATCTTTCGCGCCGCGCCCGATGGTTCTCATCTGCGCCGCCTCACCGCCGAGAAAGGCTACGACGCTGAAGGGACTGTGTGCGGGCGCGACGGATCGATCGTCTTCACTTCGACCCGCAACGGCGACATCGATCTATACCGCATGGACGCCGACGGGCGGAACGTCCGCCAGTTGACCAACGAGCTTGGCTACGACGGCGGCGCGTTCTTCAACGCCGACTGCACCAAGATCGTCTGGCGCGCCAGCCGCCCGCGACCCGGCGCCGAGCTGGACAGCTATCGCGCGCTTTTGTCGCAAGGCCTGGTCAAGCCGACCAAGCTGGAGCTGTGGCTGGCGGATGCCGACGGAGCGAACCCGGTGCAGCTGACGCACATGAACGCCGCTTCCTTCGCGCCGTCGTTTCACCCCACGCAAGGCCTGATCATTTTTTCGTCGAACTACGGCGACCCGCGCGGACGCGAGTTCGATCTGTGGACCATCCGCACCGACGGCAGCGACCTGCGGCGCATCACCTTCGCGCCCGGCTTCGACGGCTTCCCCCTGTTTTCGCCGGACGGAAAATGGCTGGCGTTTTCGTCGAACCGGGCGACGCCCGCCGGGCAGCACGACACCAACGTGTTCGTGGCCCGCTGGATCGGCGCCGGCGCACGCTGAAGACGGCCGGCCGTTGGATCAAAAGCGGCGCCCACAACGTCGATCGCGTTTTGCCAGCGACGGCGAACGTCGCGGCCATTGACAGCGCACGCCACCGGATCCAATTTGACGCGACCGCGAGCAGAGGCTTTTAACCAGGATTTTTCGCATGCTTTTGAAGATCGACCGCTTTTCTTCTCTTCTGGTGACGGCGTGGGTGGCGGCGGTGGTCGGCTATGGTTGCGGAGGCACCACCCCCACCAATGACGCCTCCGCCGACGGGAAAAAAGACGTCGCCGACAGCGGCAGCGGCGGCAAGGTGGGCAGCGGAGGCTCGGGTGGCAAGGGTGGCAGCGGCGGGACGGGCGGCACGATCGGCGGCGACGGCGGCAGCTCCGTCACCGACGCTCCCGTCGATCACCCCGACGTGGCGACTGATCACCCGGCCGACGCGCCGGTGGACACCGTGCCGGACGCTGGCTTGGACATTCACCCGGACGCTGTCGACGCCGGGACCGACGCCGCCGTCGATCATGGCAGCGACGTCGCCGCGGAGGCCGCGCCGGAAGTAGCGCCCGAGACCGCGCCGGAAGTCGCCCCCGAAACGTCGACCGGAACCGACACGGGTACGGACACCACCGTCGACGACACGCCGTCGGCACCGGACACCGGGACGCCGGCCTTCGTCGCCATCAGCCCGTGCGATACCGCCGTCACGTACACAACCGCGCCTCCAACAATTACGTTTCCGACGAACGGCAGTCCAATGCAGTACCAGCCCGCTTGTCTAAAGGTCTCCGCAGGCGCCAGTGTGACCTGGCAAGGAGATCTCGCGACAACCGGCCACCCTCTCCAGCCTCGCTCAGATCCCCATGCTACAGCTGACAATCCCATCACACTGACCACCACTTCGGCCCAAACCGCAGTCTTCTCGTTCTCCAAGCCAGGCTTTTTCCCTTTCGAATGCAGACGCCACCCGGGAGTGATGATGGGGGTTATCTGGGTCACCGATTGAGGTTTCGGCAGACCATAGGAAACTTTGTCAGATCGATATCCGAATAGCTGTCGTGGTCAGATTGGTAGCGAACCGGCACGTTCTTTTGCCGCACGCCGCCTGTACTTCCCCGACTGCAGTCCGTGTGCGATGGTCCCTTGACGTGTTGTTCCGCTGTGGCGAGCGATATCTGGTGGCGATAGTAGTGCTGGCCATACTTCTGGCTTCTCGCACTGTGGTCGCAGCGGGTAACGACGTCGAATCCCTGATTCGCGAAGGTATCTCCTTGCGCCGGGAAGGGAACGATCAAGACGCGCTCGAACGCTTTCGCAAGGCATATGCGTTGGCGGCGACGCCGCGTGCGTTGGCACAGATTGCTCTGGCGGAACAGGCACTCGGACTTTGGAACGACGCAGCGGTTCATGTCCGGACTGCTCTGCAGTCCGTCGCTGATCCCTGGATCGCGAAGAATCGCGCGGTACTGGAGGAGGCCGTCCAAACAATCGAAAATCACCTGGGCAAACTCGATATTCGGGGAACCCCTGCCGGAACCGAGGTGCATGTCGAAGGCCGGGTCGTCGGAGTCTTGCCTTTGACTCATCCGATCGAGTTGCCGGTCGGTAACACTACAGTGCATCTGAGCGCCCCGGGACGCTCGCCCATCACGCGTACCGTTACCATCACCACTGACCATCTTGCCCGTGAGACCATTGCTCTACAACCTGCCTCAAGCGATATCTAGTCTTTATCTGGGTACGCAACGTGTCCATCCCCCAAATCGATTCCCCCATCCGAACGGTTCTGCATATCGACCGGTTTTGCATCTGGGGCGATCTCATCAATCTTCTCGAAGATCCTGTCGCCCTGCTGGTAGATCCTCCTGTCCGGCAGCGGCACAACCTTCCGTGGCGCTGGTTCGTGATTCAGAACCCTTGTTCGAACGAAGCGGCACAGATGAAACAGGGCGAGGGGGCCCCCGTAGTGGCGCCAATCGAAGGGCCTCCCTTCGAGTCCAGTTGTGCGTAACTCAAACACGTCCGCGATTGTGAAGACCTTGTTCTGGAGGTCCGGCTGAATCTTCCAGACAGGCGCAAAGGGCGCGTGAGAGTACGCGTTCCGGATCAGTCCAGAGACATGGTAGGCAGTTGCCACATCATCATCGGATGCTTTCCAGCCCTTGATCGCGATCGTCCGGATAGCCTCCCGTATGGCGCCATCGACGTCTGCGTTGGTTTTTTTTACGATCTTGGGAAGATTGGGAACAAGAACCTCGATCGCGTCTTTGATCGCGACCGCCATGGCCAGTGTCGCCGACCTGTGGACGAGAAAGGCAGCATAGTCAGCTTGGTCCTGGCGCAGGGCAATCTCCTCATAGTGAACAACGTGCCGGCCGTGCGACCACTCCATCGGTAGGGCCAGCGGCTGTCGCTTTCCGTTCACCGCGAGCCGCACCGCTGAAGCCAAGCGAAACTGCAACTCTGCCGCAAACAGATACTGAATATGATCTTCCTGGTCCGACATCGCGGTCACCTTGTCTGCCGAACGATACTGGCGTTCAGCGGCGGACGCGAGAGGGAGCGTAGCGACCGACGCGTCCGTCCGACTGCAACGCCGGTTGGGCAGCGCTCCACTCGGGCGCTCAGTACGAAATGTCGTGCTCGCAGTCATAAGCATGCGCGGAGTCCTCCTTCCGCAGGCGATGAACGATCTTCCACCTCGTCCCAGGACATCTCTTCCGTGATCGGCGTTCGTAAGCTCCTGTCGCTGTTCCGGCGGACTACCTTCCAGATGGAGAGATCGGTCGCCGAGAATGAGTCCCAGTAGGCGTCCATGAATCTGCGAAACCATCCAGAGTCCATTCCCATGGAGGGAGACGCCTCACCGATGCCGATAAGTCCCCAAGGGCTCTCCGGTCCGAAGCCCTGATCGCAGTACGCGATGCCAGTACGTTACTCCGGGTCGCTGAGAACAAGCCAGCCACCGAAGGCCTCGCCAGGAGCGCCGTAGTCCCATCCGAGGCGGATCGGCATCGGCGGCGTCACGCGAAGGGCCTTCATGCTGGCGAGGACACGCGGATCTCGCAGGTTGGCGAGATCCGCATCGACCGCATCAGCAATCTCGGCGGCGCTTCTCATCGCGACTCGCCTCGGAGCACGCTCACCGTTCCTCGCGACGTGCTCAACGGTCGTCTCTCCATCCGTCTGCCCAACGTCCTGACGTTAAGCTGCGAATGACCGACCGACCGAAGGGAGGGAGGCGTTCGTCAGCTTCAACGTCGTGTTGGGCTGCCAATACCTATGGTGCTGCACCCGTCGCTCCGCCGTCGACTAGTTCCACAATAGCCGTACTCTTGTAGAGGTATGAGATTCCAGAATGCTGGTTTCTCTCCATCGGAAGATGGCCTGCATTAATTCCGATCATCATCAATTCTCGATAGCCCGAGAAGGAGATGCCGGGACCCGGCTTTGGTCCTTTCTCTACCGCGAAGACAGGACTACCGGATGAACCCCCGAACGAGAATGCCTCGTACGCAAGACACTGGCCCTTAAACTCGGCCGTCCACGAATAGTCGTATCGGGGATCACTGGCAATCGTCCCAGTGCGTAGGATTGGCCGTCTACTACATTGATCGTACCAGGGCGGAAAACCTGGAAATGCCACAAAATCACACACCAAGAGCTTATCCTCGAAATCAGCTTCCTTGGCGAGGAAGTCATACGTAACCGGGTATTCGATATTCGATGAACCGGTAAATCGGGCCGTTGGCGCAATCACACAAGCAATATCGTTTTCATAACGCGAGGAAAACACGAACTTCGGATTCGTAAAGATGATTTCTTGATCCAAATCAGGACGCTTATCTGCGCCGGCAGGACCCTTTCCGTGGAGTGTCACCCTCCGGAGTCCGAAGTTCATATATTCGATGTCGTTGTAGGCGAGGTCAACATGCCGATTCGTGACGAAACACAATTGTCCCTTCCCATTGATCACGAAGAACCCAGTTCCGGTGGTGTCCTTCTTGTCGCCGACATCGTTTTCGAAGGACGCTACGACTCGGTACGCCACATAGAGGTATCGGTTGTCTAAGCCGTGAAACATTTCCTACCCTCGTCAGCCCAACGGCTTCAAGTAACGGGGTGAAGCGCCCGTCCGTCGTCAACATTCATTTGGGCAGATAACCCATCCGTCATTTTGGGAGCGTGACCTTGAGTCCGGGGAGGTAGACATTGATTGGATTCTCATCACCGGAATCCTCTTGGCTATTGTTGACGATGTGCCTGATGTGCTCAGCGAGTTCGCGTTTGGCGGATTCAATGCGGTCAACCACCGTATAGACATCGGAAGTGTCGATCTTGATCGTTCTTCCCTGTGAGACGTCGAACGGAATACGATCGCTCTTTCTGATAATCTGGATCGCGGGACGTCTACAGACATGCCGCACGCCCAATTCGTAGAAGGCATTTGGATTTGCGAATGAGAGATCCGCTATGCAAAGACGCGAGCGCACCAGGTACTCAAAGATCTGTCGGGTGATGAGTCCGCTCCTCTCGATGCGGTCGGCCCGAACAACTTCGAATCCGAACTCTTTCGCCGTCGCGACCGGTTCGATGAGGTGCTTCAGCATCATGTCAGCGTGTTTTCGGATTTCAGTTCCTTCGTCACCAATCGGCGTAATGTAGAAGCACGTTTTGCTCCAAGCGACTTGCGACACCTCCACGCCGGATGGCGTCGCAGGCAGTTCAGCCAGCGCCCCCGCCTCAGACTCGTCTTTGACCGCTGGGACGGCGGCACCACCGAGTCGCACAATCGGCTCAGCGCCAGCTGGGCCATCTTCCAAGAAGCCAGCAAAGCGACCGTTCTTCACGATGATGGTCATCGCTTCGGGGACACGGTCTGCAGGCACATTGAATTTGTTCTTCAGGACGTTCGGGAAAAACTCCGCCGCAGGCAAAGGATGACCGTCGTAGTCACTAAAGAACTTGCTCAATAGGGTCGGCGTCAGAACCGCCTTTCGAATACCCTCTAGTTTTTCTTCCGGATAGTTTGGCGAAACAATCTTCCGGCCTGTTTCGGCCAAGGAATAGGTCTGCTTTCCGTCTTCCTTACTGATGATCCGATACGCCTGCGCCGCCCAGAAGAGGTACTTAGTCGCGTTCGTCTTGGGTAACACCGCTGTCTGGGATAGTTCCTCCGTGGTGGCGGACTTACCGGCGTAGGTGTCGTGCAGGGTCTTTGCGATCAGGATTGCATCTTCGAGTGTTCTCCGCGGGAGCGCATCGCCGGTAAGTTTGACCATCTCCGGCTCGGTCTTGTCGGGCTCGGTAGCCTTGCCGGGTTTTGCGCCTTTTTTCGCCATCGGACGATTAGGCTACACGAAAGCGGTCGGCATCGGAACTCGAGGTGGGGGTTACGGTGGCAGTGGTAGCGCCTGTCTGCCCAACGATCTCGCGTTCAGCGGCGGCGCGCAAGCGCCGTCCGCTGCAACGCGCGGTTAGACGGCACGCGCAACACTCTTTGTCTCGATCCACGGGACGTGCAGCGGATTCTTCCAGTTTTGGACCAGCACCGGCTTGCAAGTATCGAAGTACGAGGCGGTGAGTAGAATGTTGTACTTACATGCGAGGCTGTCGAGTAGTTCAAGTGCCGCGGATATCTGTCCGTAGGTTGGGTACTTGCGAATCGCACGCGTCGGAGTCGCATGTGCGATACGTTTGTCGACCAGCCGACGAATCCGCGATGAAGTAAGGCCTAATTTTCTTAAGTCGGCCCAAAACATCGCCGCCGGAGCAAATCGGTGCTTTTTTCCGACGATCCGATCGAAGGTATAGTTAGCGCGGTCGCTGCTGTTTTTGTACCGGGAGTGGTGTGCACGGCGGGTTATCGAGTGAGGATACTGAATCATCTCTGCTAGGAGGCGTCCGAGAGAGACTACGTCGACCCTCTTGCTGATTCTGCCCAAGTCACATAGGCGTCGAATTCCGACAGATATGGCATCGGTATGGTTGCGCATCATCCATTCCACAAGAAAATTTGGCTTCGTCGTTGCGTCGTTCGCATTGATGATATCGCGCATTCCGCAGAAGAGTTCTTGTCGAACAAGGAGATCCGCAATTTCCTCTGTGATGCGAGTCATCCACGATCGCCACTTGCGAACCAACCGGTATCGCTCACGGGGGGACAGCGGAGGCTTAGCCTTGAGACGGTGTTTTGAAGCGTTCACTGGAGTCCGTGCCGTCTAACGTCGTGACGTTCAGCGGCGGGCCGAAGGCCCGGCCGCTGCAACGTCGGGTTGGGCAGCCTTTCCAAGTTGCTGCAGGTAGTTCTCATGGGTTCCGATGACAATCCGACAACACAGTTCTGCCGGCAGAATGACATTGGTGACCTGTGCTATGGCATCAGGGTCGCTCGGATTCAGGAGCGTGCCCGAATCTAGAATATAATGCGCAACTGAGTTCCGCACATCTTGAAGATCTTTGTCGACGTAGTCCTTTATCGACCGCCCGATCAGCTCTGGCTGAAACTTGCTCAGAGGCTGTCCTACAGGAAATCTCGGCCACCGCAGACACACGCCATCCCTTGGCCCATTTGCTGAGTCGATTAAGATTCGCCCGGCGGTCTCCGATACACAAGTTTTTCAAAAAATTGCGCTCGCGATCCGGATAGGTG
>DATATI010000011.1 GCA_036268875.1 Polyangia bacterium
GGTTCGGTGGCCACCACCAAGCGCGAGCTGGCGGCCGAGCTGGCCTGCGTGCTGGCGCTGTCCGCGGTGCGCAACAACGACAAGGTCGGCCTGCTGATGTTCAGCGATCGCATCGAGGCGCATCTGCCACCCGCCAAGGGACGGATCCACGTCATGCGGGTGGTGCGCGAGATCTTGACCTGCCGCCCGACCGGCGTCGGCACCGACATCGCGGCGGCCCTGGACGTGGTCGGTCACAGCGCCTTGCGCCGGTCAGTGGTTTTCTTGCTGTCCGATCTTGAAATGCCCGACGACAAGGGCGCGGCGCTGGCCGCGCTGGAGCGGGCCGCCCGCCCGGTGGGCACCCGCCACGACGTGGTGGCGTTCGAGATCCGCGATCCCCACGAACGCGCCCTGCCCGCGCTCGGACTGGTGACGCTGGAAGATGCCGAGACCGGCGATGTCGTCATGCTGGACACCGGACGCAAGCAGGTGCGCGAACGGTTCACCGCCCTGGCCGCCAAACGCGACGCCGACACCCGGCGGACGTTGCGGCGCGTGCACATCGAGACCCTGCCGCTGGAAACCACCCGACCGTATCTGCCGGCGCTGCTCGGCTTCTTCGAATCGCGAAAAAGGAGGTTGGCGTGAGTCCTCGCGCGGCCATGGCCTTGATGCTCGCTTTCGGCGGCTGGCTGGGCAGCGCCGGCGTTCCCCTGGCACACGGCGGCCCGTCAGCCGCGCCGCCACCGCCGCCGGTGACGTCAATGAGAGTGCCCGGTGCTGGACCGACTCCCGCCATCGGCGCGGGCGAGGACATCCGCGACATTCACGGTCCGATCGCCGTCGTGGCGCGGCGACCGCTGGCGTGGTTGGTCGCTGGTGCCGGTGCGCTCTTGCTGGCGGCCGCCGGCCTGGCGGTGGCCCGGCGACGCCGGCGACCGTCGCTGCCGCCGCACGAACGGGCCTTGCGCGCGCTGGCCGCTCTGCAAGCGGCCGGGCACGGCGACGCCCGCGTCTTCTCCTTCGCGGTCTCCGAGATCGTGCGCGTCTACGTCGAGGAGGCGTTCACCGTGCGCGCCGCGCACCGCACCACCGAGGAGCTGCTCGCCGATCTGATGCGCGACCAAAGCCCGATCGCCGTGCACCGGCCGGCGATCGCCGCGTTCCTGCACCACTGTGACCTGGCCAAGTTCGCCGGCTGGTCGCTGTCGCCTGCCGAGATGGCGGCGATGCTGGCCAGCGCCGAGACGCTGGTTCGCGCCACCGCGCCCGTCACCCACCGACAGCGCGGCCGCGCCGTCGCATCTCGCAAGGAAGGACTCGCATGATCACGTTCGCTCATCCGCATCTGCTTTGGTTGCTGCTGGCGCTGCCGGCGATCGCCCTCCTGCGCTCGCGCCGCGGAAGGCGGGCGGCGGTTCGTTACGCCAGCGTGGCCACCGCCCGCCTGGTCGGTCGCACGACGCGCGCCCGCCTCGGTCAGCTCTTGCCGTATCTGCGTTTCCCGGCCGCCGCGCTGCTGATCGTCGCCCTGGCCCGACCGCAGATCGCCCACGCCAGCACCAAGATCGAAGCCAGCGGCGTCGACATGGTACTGGCGCTGGACGTCTCGGGATCGATGCAGGCGCTGGATCTGAAACTGGATGGCCAGCGCGTCGCTCGGCTGTCGGTGGTGAAGTCCGTGGTGTCCAAGTTCATCGCCGCCCGTCCCAACGATCGAATGGGCGTCATCGCCTTCGCCGGCCAGCCGTTCCTGGTCAGCCCGCTGACGTTGGATCACGATTGGCTGGAGAAGAGCCTGTCGCGGGTGTCCATCGGTAGCGGCGAGGATGGTACCGCCATCGGCTCGGCGCTGGCCGCGTCGGTCAATCGGTTGCGCCACAGCGACGCGAAATCCAAGATCGTCGTGCTGCTGACCGACGGCATGAACAACGCCGGCAGCGTGCAACCGGCCATGGCGGCCAAGGCCGCCGCCGCGCTGGGCGTCAAGGTCTACACCATCGCCGTCGGTGCGGAAGGCCGCGCGCCCATCCCGGTGGTCGACGACGCCGGCCGCAAGCGCACCGTCATGGGCGAGGTGGAGGTCGACGAGCAGACGCTGCGTGGGATCGCCGACGCCACCGGCGGCGCGTTCTTCCGGGCCACCGACACCGATTCGTTGACGGCGATCTACGCGCGCATCGACTCGCTGGAAAAGACGGTGCGCACGATGAACCGCTTCGAACATCGCGAAGAACGCTTCGCCTGGGCGGCGTTCCCGGCGATGGCTTTTTTTCTGACCGAGTTGGGCCTGGGCGCCACCGCGCTCCGGCGCGTTCCGTAAACCAGAGATGACGAAAGCAATGACGATGATGCACCTTCAATTCGCCCACCCGCAGTGGTTGTGGCTGGGCGCGCTTGGCTCCGCCGCCGTCACGCTTCTCTTGGTCCGAGCGGCGCGGCTGCGCCGGCGCGCTGCCAGCCATCTGGCCGGCGCCCGCTTTGTCACCACCGTCAGCGGGACACGCCGCCTCCTCAAGCAGACGCTGCTGGTGCTGGCCGTCGCGGCCGGCTTCGGGGCGCTGGCGCGGCCACAGGCGGGATTTCGCTGGGAGCAATCGCAGCGCGAGGGGATCGACCTGATGTTCGCCGTCGACACGTCGAAGAGCATGCTGGCCACTGATCTGAGGCCCGATCGGCTGACCCGCGCCAAGCTGGCGGTCAGCGATCTGCTGCGCGAATTTCCCGGCGAGCGAGCCGGCCTGATCGCCTTCGCCGGCGATGCCTTCGTGCAGGCGCCGATGACCATCGACCACGACATCTTCGGCGAGGCGCTGGATGCGCTGGACACCGGGATCATCGCCCGCGGCGGCACCAACATCGCCGCGCCCATTCGCGCCGCCATCCAGGCCATGGCCACCGAGCCCGATCGGCGCAAGCTGCTGGTGATTGTCAGCGACGGCGAGGATCTGCAGGGACAAGGCCTGGCGGCGGCGCAGGAAGCGGCACATGCCGGCCTGGTCATCTACACCGTCGGGGTGGGCACGCCGGCGGGCGATCTCATCCCGATCATCCGCGACGGCCAGCAGCAGGTGATGCGCGACGACGCCGGTCAGCCGGTGCGCTCGCGGCTGGACGAAGCGATGATGCGCAAGCTGGCCGAGACCACCGGCGGTGCGTACGCGGCGCTGGGCCCGTCCGGCCGGGGATTGGAGACGCTGTATCGCCAGTACCTGGCCCACCTGCCTCGCCGCACCGTCGCCGAACGCCTGCACAAGGTTTACACCGAGCGCTTTCAGTATCCGCTGGCGCTGGCCATCGCCTGCCTGCTGCTGGAGCTGGTTTTGTCCGAACGCCGACGGACGACCAGGGCGCGCGGTTCAACGTTGAAGTCGCTGGGCAGCGCGGCGGCAGCGGTGGCGGCCTTTTTCCTGATCGGCGCTGCCCAACCCGCGCAGGCGGCGACTGCCACATCGACACCGACACCGAAGGCCACCAGCAGCGTGTCGCAATACAACGACGGAACCGCGGCCTACCGCCAGAAGGACTTCCCGGCCGCAGAGCGCCAGTTTCACGGCGCCACGCGCACCACCGACCTTGGTGTGCAGGCGGACGCCTATTACGACCTCGGCAACGCGCGGTATCGCGTCGGGCAAGGGTCTTTGGCCAAGGACCGCTCGGCGACCATCGACGCCTGGAAAAACGCCGTGGCGTCTTATGACGGCGCGCTGGCCTTGCGGCCCCAGGACGCCGACGCTCGCTTCAACCGCGAGCTGGTGTCGCGGCGCCTGGCCGCTTTGGAACAGCAGCAGAAGCAAGATCAGAAGCAGAACCAGAAACAGTCGGAGCAAAAGCAGCCGCAAGGCGCGCAGAACCAGCCCGATCAGAAAAACCAGTCGGGTCAGAAAAAGGACAAAAGCGCGGGAAAACAGCCGCAACAATCGTCAGCGGGCGGTGGTTCGTCCGGGCAACAGAACAACGGACCGGGACCAGAGCCAAAACCCGCTCAGAAAACCGGTGAACAGAAAAACGCCGCCGCGAACGCTCCGCAGCCGCAAGCCGGTCAGCCGCAAGCCGGTCAGCGGCAAGCCGGTGGTCCGGGCGTCGTCTCGGGACAGGCCGGCCAGCCCGGCGAAAAAGATCGCGCCCCGGCCGCGCGACGCGAACCGGGGGCGCTCAGCGCCAGCGAAGCGGAGCAACTTCTCAATTCAGTGTCCGGCGAAATGCGGCACCTGCCCATCGCCAGCGCTCGCCGCCAACAACCAAACCACGACGATAGTCCCCTCAAGGATTGGTGAACGCCATGAACAACAAACCCGCTCTCTCTTTTTCACTCGTTGCTGCGCTGGCGGTGACCATCGTCGCCGCGCCGGCCTGGGCCCGCTCGACCACCGCCGCCACCACCAACGCCAGCGCTTCCGCCAACGGCCTTCGCGATCCTGCGCGGGCGTTCATCAAGATGGACCTGCACCTTGAAAAAGGAACGCCCGGGGTTTCCGTCGGCCAGTCCGTGCCCGTCACCATTCGAGCCTTCTTCCTGGGCGGCACCGGCGTGACCCTGAACGGAAGACCGACGGTCGCTTCCGACGCTCTGCTGCTGTCAGACCTGACGACGGACGCCAAGCAGTCATCGGTCCAGATACGCGGCTTGCCGTACACCGAGCTTACCTGGAACGGGATCCTGACCGCAGTGAAAGAAGGTACGGCCAAGACCGAGATCGAACTGCCGGTGCAGCTTTCCTATCGCGAAGCCCCGCGCGCCCGCGCCCTGCCCCGTCCTGGCGCGTCTGACCCGTCGGCGCCTGCGGGCGACGACGATGACCAGAGTGCCGCGGATCCGTTTGCGTCGCTGCTCCGTCAGTCGCCGTTCGCGTCCGATCCGTTTTTCGCCCAGATGTTCAAAGGCGGCGATCCGTTCCAGGGAATGTTCGATGATCTGGCGGGGACGATTCGCCAGCGCGACGTCACCCTGCGCGACAACGCCGGAACCCTGACCGTCGCGGCGCTGCCGCTTCATGCGCCGCCCGGATTCTCCGGCGCCGTCGGATCCTTCACCATCAGCGCAACGCTGGACAACCAGGCCCTGCGCGTCGGCGAGCCGGCGACGCTGACCTTCATCGCGCGTGGCCGGGGAAGTTTCTCTCGCTTGTCGCCGGCGGGCCTCGCCCCCAGCGACGAGCTGAACACGTACGGTGTCACCTCCACTTTCAAACCGGGAGCCACCGCGCTGACCGGAGAAAAAGTTTTCACGCAGACCATCGTGCCTCGCCAAGGGGGCGCCCTCACGGTGCCCGCGGTGGCGTTGACGTACTTCGATCCGACCGAGCGACGGTTTGTGACCCGTCACAGCGCGCCCATCGCCGTCGCGGTCAGGGGAAGCGCGGGCGACCATCCGGCGGCGATCGCCTCGACCGCGCCGCCCACCGTCGAACCGGCCGGCACGCTCAAAACGCCGTCATTGGTCGTGACCGCCGCTGTTCCCGACGGCGCGCCCTCCAGCTTGACGCCCGTGATTCAAACCCGTTGGTTCTGGAAGCTCGCCGCAGCGATGGCGATCGCCGCGGCGGCGCTGTCCGTCGCCGGCTTTGCGCACGGCAAGGGCGCGTTCAAAACCGCCGGCGCCAACCGGCGGGTCCGACGCCAGGTGGCGGCGCAAGGTCGCAGGATGAAGGCGGCCGTCGATCGCGGTGATGCCGTCGCCTTGTTCACCGCGGCGCGCACGGCCTGGCAAACCCGCCTGGGCGCCGCGTGGGGTGTGCCTTCGCAGGCGATCGCCGCCGCTGACGTGGCGACCCGCCTGGGCGGGCGCGGCGATCGCATTTGCGAGGTCTTCGAACGCGCCGATCGGCTGACCTACGCCGGCGGGCAGTCCGCCGGCCCGGACGATCTCGAACACTGGCAAAGCCAGATCAGCGACGAACTGGGAGCATGGGAGGCGACGTCATGATCAAGCATTTGCGGCGATCGGCAGCGGGCGCGGCGGCGGTTTTCCTGATCGCGGCGGCGGCGATCGAGCTTTGCGGCAGCCGATCTGGGTTCGCGGCCGACGCCAAGACCTCCGTCCCCGCGCCGGTGGCCGTCATCGATTCACCGCGAACGCTGGTGTCCAAGGCCGAGGCCGCCCTGGCCGCGGGCCACCCGGGAGCCGCCATCCTCGCCTACGAAAGAGCCCGCCTGGAAGCGCCACGCGCGCCCGCCATCGCAGCGGGGCTGGCGCGCGCCCGGGCCGCCGCGAACCTTCCGGTGGTTGAACAAAACCGCCTGCTGCGCGCGGCGGGTCTGTTGCGCGCCGACACCTGGGCTTTCATCGGCCTTGGCGGCCTGGTGGCCCTGGCGCTCGGTTTGGTGGCGCTGGCCTGGGGTCTGGTCCCGCGCCGCGGCTTTTTTGTGCTGGCGATCGGATCAGCGCTGATCGCCGGTCTCGGCTTCGTGGCTGCCCGGCAAACAGCGCCGCCACCTGGTCGCGCGGTGGTCGTCGCCGCCAACGCCGTCGCGCGCATCGCCCCGTTTGCCCAGGCAGACCCAGCCTTTGCCCCTGCGGAAGGCAGCGAAGTGTCAATCGAGCGCGCCCATGATGGTTACACCCTGATCACCACTTCCGAAGGCGAAGGCTGGGTGCCCAACAATGCAGTCGAGACCATCGTACCCACCGGGGCGCATCACCCTTGAACCGTCGGGGCAGCCCTGCTGTGATGCGGGGATGCGCCTCCTGCTCGTCGAGGACGACCAGAAAATTGGCGCCTTCATTGAAAAGGGCCTTCAACAAGAGGGGCACGCGGTGGACTGGGCTCGCACCGGCCCCGACGGTGTGGCTGCCCTGGTTGACGGCACCGCCTACGAAGCAGCGATCGTCGACGTGATGCTCCCGGTGCTCAGCGGTCTCGACCTGATCCGGACCGTTCGACGGAAGCGAATCGCCACGCCGATCATCATTCTGTCCGCGCGCGACGCCGTCGCCGATCGGGTGGCCGGCCTGGACGCGGGCGCCGACGACTATCTGACCAAGCCGTTCTCCTTTGCCGAGCTGGTGGCGCGCCTCAACGCCCTGATTAGGCGGGCCACCAACGTCAGAGTCGGCGAGACCCGCCTGTCTTACGGAGGCGTCTCGCTGGATCTGCTCAGCCGGCAGGTCACCCGTGATGGCGCCGTGGTGACCCTGCAGGCCAAGGAACTGGCCCTGCTGGAATACTTTCTGCGCAACCCCGAGCGCGTGCTGAGCAAGACGATGATCTTGCAGCAGCTGTGGGATTACTCGTTCGATCCGCAGACCAACGTCGTCGACGTTCTGGTCTGCCGCCTGCGCAACAAGATCGATCGCGGCTTTCAAAAGACGCTGATTCAGACTTTGCGGGGAGTCGGCTATGTCCTCCGCGAGAAATGAACCGCCGAATGCGCCGCCGGCCAGCAGCGCCGCGCCATCGCCCTTTCGGACGCTGACATTTCGCCTGAGCCTGTGGTACGCGGCCACTTTGTTGGTCGCCCTGGCGTTGCTGGGCGGATTGGCCCTGTACGCCGTCCACCGCGCCGTCGTGCGCGACGAGGACGTCGTCGTGCACCAGCGGCTAGAACGTCACACCGCCGTCTTGGATCGGATGGGACTTTCCGGCTTCGAGCAAGCGATCAACGCCGCCACCGCGCTGGAGGGCGAGCCAGGCGCGGTTCGGGTGCAGGACAGCGCCGGGCGCACGCTGTTCAACCACGGCGACGTCGAAAGCTCGGCCATGGTGGTGTCGACGTCGGTCAGCCAAGATCTTCGCCTGGAGGTCGCCTCGCCCGCCGATCCCTGGGCGCGCATCGGCGGCCCGGTGAAGGCGGCCGTGCTGGCGCTGCTGATCGGCTGTCTTCTCTTCGGCGTCGTGGGAAGCGTGATCTTGACCCGCCGGGCGCTGCGACCGGTGGCCGCCCTGACGGCGACCGCCCAGGCGGTGGTTCAATCCGGCGATTTGTCGTCGCGCGTGGACGTCAGCCGCGGCAGCGGCGGTGAGCTGGACCAGCTGGCGCTGCTGGTGAACCGCATGCTGGAGCGCAATCAGACCCTGGTACGCACCATGCGCGAGGCGCTGGACAACGTCGCCCACGATCTGCGCACGCCGCTGACCCGCCTGCGCGGTATCGCCGAGGTGGCGCTGCGCGCTGACAAACCCGAGCAGGCGCCCGAGGCGCTGGCCGATTGTATCGAGGAATCAGATCGGGCGCTGGTCATGCTGCGCACACTGATGGACATCTCGGAGGCAGAGGCCGGGATCATGAAACTGGATCGAACGCAGGTCGATCTTCATCTGATCGCCGCCGCGACCATTGAACTTTACGAGCAGGTCGCGGACGAGGCCGGTGTATCGGTGGTGCTGTTGCCAGGCGATCCAGTGGTGACGTTCGCCGACGATAACCGGTTGCGACAGGCGGCGGCCAACCTGGTCGACAACGCCATCAAATACACGCCGCGCGGCGGGCAGGTTCAACTGGACACCGAGAGCGATCCGAACGCTCACGAGGTGCGGCTGCGCGTCCGCGACAATGGCCGCGGCATTCCGGCTGAGGCCATCTCTCGGATTTGGGATCGCCTTTACCGCGTGGATCCCAGCCGCACCGAGCGCGGCCTGGGCCTTGGCTTGAGCTTGGTCAAGGCCATCGCGCTGGCGCACGGCGGCCGGGTCGAGGTCGAGAGCGTGCCAGGTCAGGGCTCGACGTTCCTGCTCGCGGTACCATTACAGGTCCAAGACCCGAAGTGGGTCCCGGGGCGCAGGAGCCAGTGAACCCGACTCTGCGACCATGCCAAGGCGATCGCGGCCCCATCCACTGCTGTCAAGTCGCGACCACCTGCGCGCCTGCCTGTACGCCGAGAGCGTCCGCGACGGCACGAGCCTTGTTATCGTAAGCGGCTCACAGAATCCGGCCCCGGCTCTGCCGGGGATGCGTTAGTTCGACGTGATCGAGCAATGATGGGTGGCTGCGTCGCACGTCGCTCCCCGTGCAGCGCACCAGCAATCAGTGGCCACGTTGCAATACCCGGGGTTCGCGGTGACGGCAAGAACGCACGTTCCCGGCGTCGTGCTGTGGTTGCACACGTCGCCCCCGCAGAACTGGCCGCTGGAAAGACAATCGGTGTCCTTCATGCAGGGCCCGCTGGTGGTCAACGCCGTCCCGAAGTCCCCCGTCGCGCTGCTGAGATTCCCGCCGCCGGTCAGATTGCTGACGCGTCCGATCTTTTCGGCGTCCGTCTCGGCAAACCACAGGTTGTTGTCAGGTCCCGCGGTGATGCCCTCGACATCGGTGTTGGCCGTCGGGATGGGATACTCGGAGATACCGCCGGCCGGCGTGGAGCGGCCGATGGCGTTGAAACTCCCTGGCTCGGTGAACCACAGATTGCCATCCGGACCGGCCGCGATCCTGTAGGGCCTGGCGCCCGAAGGAATGCCAAATTCGGTGATCGTCCCCGTCGGTGTGATGCGACCGATGTTGTGAGCGTCATGCTCGGTGAACCACATGTTCCCGTCGGCGCCGGCGGTGATCGCTTGCGGGTTGCTGGCGGCAGTAGGAATGGGGAACTCGGTGACGACGCCCGCGGGCGTGACGCGCGCGATGTTGTTCCCGGTTTTCTCCGTCACCCAGAGATTGCCATCCGGACCGAGAGTGATGTCATTGGGCGTCCGGCCTTTTGCCGGCAGCGGATAATCCTTCGTTTGGCCGGTCATGGTGATGTTGCCAATTCGATCGACGTCCGGCTCGGTGAACCACATGTTCCCGTCAGGGCCTTTGATGATACCGCCGGTCTGTGCTCCTTGCGGCGCTCCGTATTCGGTGAACGTGCCCGACGGCAGCATCTTCCCGATCCCCTGCTGCTTGGTGTACCAGACGTTGCCATCAGGGCCGGGGTTGATCGCGATGGGCCCGATGTTGGTGGTGTTGACCTTGTATAAAGCGAAGTTCGTGCCGTTGGTTGTGACCGCGCCGAGGGCGCTCGGGCCTGTGTCCTGATGCAAGAACCAAATCCGCCCGTCCGCGCCGGCGCAGATTCCTCCTGGAGCCGGGCTGCCGTTCGTGGTGACGACAAATTCGGTGATGGTGATCTTGGGGCCGTCCACGGTCGTGGCAGGGGCGCTCACCACCGGACCGGCATCGACCTTCGCTGCGCCGCCTGTACCGGAGGTGCTCGGCCCACCAGCCGCGCCGCCAGTCCCACCACCCGCCGTGCCACCGGAAGCAACACCGCCACTGCCCATCGTGCTGCCGCCGCCGCCGGCTTCTTTTGCACCGCCGCTGCCGCCGCTAACGCCAGCACCCGCACCGGGTGCGCCGCATGACGAGCAGGCGCTCAAGCCGGCGACGAGCACCAAAGCCAAGGACGACGGAGACAACGAGTCGCGTTTCACGTCAACAGCGCCGTTAGACCGTTGCCGACCTGCCCCGCGCCCATCCCGAACGTCTGATCCGTCCCTCCATAAGCTTGGTAAAGGGTGTGCAAGACAGTGGTCGTGTTCTCGCCGACTATCCGGATGTGCTGATCGCCCTTGAGCTTGCCGCCCGCCTTGCCCGAAACGAGAAGAGGAAAATCAATGGGTGAATGGGTTTGCGATTCCGATGTGCACGAGGTCGTGTAGACGGCCGAGTTGTCGAGCAGCGTGCTTGCGCCGTCAGCCGTGTTCTTCATCTTGGTCAGCAGATCGGCAAGGTTGCTCATCGCGTACCGAACGCCGGTGTTCATGCCCGCCGTCGCATACGCCGCGCCCTTCGGACTTTGTCGGTGACCGTAATCGCCGTGGTACCCGCCCGTACCCAAACCGCAGTCGGCATAACTTTGGAAAGACGCCGGAGTCGTGAACGTGTAGCTGAAGATGCGCGTCAGATCAGTGGATAAAGCAAACACCAGCAGTTCATTGAACGCTTCACACCGGGCGCGTGACAGCGAGCCATCGGCGCCTCGGTTGGGATATCCCATGTCCGGATCGACCAGCTTGCCCACCACCTTCGGTCCTTGCGCGCGCATGATCTGAGTTTGCAGCTCCTGAACACCCTGGAGGTGCCGGTCAAGACGTTGCTGGTCTTCGGCGCCGAGTTTGGTACGAAGCGCCGCCGCCTCCGTGTTGACGGCGTCGAGCACCATTTGCCTGCGCAGCAGGTCCGGATCGGGAGCCGCCGGGGCTGCGCCGCTCGTTGTGCTCGCAAACGGAAACAGCTTCTTGAAGAGGTTCGCGGGGCTGAACTCCGGTGGGTTTGGTTGCCCTTGAGCGGAGAACGACATGACGTCACCGAGCGCCGTGCTACCGGACGAGCTTCCGATGCCAATGTGAAGGCCGTTCACGCCGAAGGTGGTCCCGGTGCCGATCATCTTCCCAATGACCTGATCGATCGTGGGCAGCAGTGTCGTCTTGGTTCCGTTGGTCGCACCGGACAGGGCGCATGCCGGAAAGCTGGCGTGGGCCGCGCTGTCGGGGACTTTGACGTCCATGCCCGTGACGACAGACAGCCAGGGTTTGACTGCCAGAAGCGGTTCCAGCTCTTCGCTCAGCGTCCATGCATCGCCGATCCCCGTGGCGTTCGGAACCCATCGCGACGGGATGATCCCATTGCCGAAAAACCAAAAGCCGAACCGGACGGGAAGCTTCGTCCCGTCCGCGTACGCGGTTCCGTTCCCGTTGAGCATGGCGCCCAGGCGAGGCAGTGGCACGACGACACTGGCGCCACCCGCGATCATCCCGCGCAAAACCTTGCGACGCGAAATTCCGTTGCGACCGAAAAGCATCCTTTTCCTCCCTTACATCGGTGTGACGAAACGGAAGCCATCATTACCAACCAGATCGACGAGCAACTGATCGATTCGGTTTCCGGCTTTGGAGAACTGGCTGATGAGTTGATTGAGGGCGACGCCGTCCTTGTCGACCGGCAGACGCCCGAGCGCGTTTTCATAAACCTTGCTGACCAGGCACGGACCGGTGACGGCGTTCTTTCGCACCACGGTCCCCAGCTCTGCGAGATTGCTGAACGCGACGCCGTTGAGCGTGCCGGTCGTGTCGACGGACTGACCGTTGTCGGTGGTCCGGTACTGTCCCGTTGTGTCGAAGTTCTCCATGGCGAACCCGATCGGATCCATCAACGCGTGGCAAGCCGCGCACTGCGCCTGCGAGCGATGCACGCTCAGGATCTGTCGAACCGTCGAACCCGCCGGGGCCATCGCCGGTAGCGGCGGCGTGCCAGGCGGCGGTGGCGGAATGGTCTCGCAAAGAAGCATCTCGTCGACGAATTTTCCGCGCAGGGTCGGTGATGTGAGCTGCGCGTGCGCGTGACCGGCAAGGATGGCGGCGGAGCCGAGAAGGCCGACCCGGGGCGAGCCGGCGGGAAAATCGACACGATGGAAGCCGTCGTCGGTCGCCGTGAATGGTACACCATAGAAAGCGGCCAGCTCTTTGTTCACGAACGTCGACGTGCTTTCGAACAGCGAGAGGTAGTCGCCCTTCTGCGTGAAGGCGAGGTCGTCGATGCGCAACTCGAGTTCCTGCAGCATCGCCGCTCGCAGCGTGGTTGTGTACGCGGGGAACATGGTCGGGTCCTTGTCCGCCTGGCTCAAACTGAAGGCGTCGAAGAGCTGGTCGACGAACGCCGCGAGCGAGCGATGAACGCGCGGATCCGCCAGCATCCGCTGCGCCTGGGTGAGACTGCCGGCCGGGGCGGACAGCGCGTCCTGGGCGGCAGCGTCGAGCAGAGCGTCGTCCGGGACCGAAGCCCACAAGGTGGCGGCCAGCCGCGACGCCATCTCGAAGCTGGTGTACTTCATACGCCCGCCGTCAGCCGCGCTGGGAGTGCCGAGTTCGACGCGATAAAGGAACTGAGGCGACTGCAAAATTGCCCACACGGCATAGCGAACGCCCGTGAGCACGTCACTGCCAGACTGATTGCCGATGTTCGTGGCCAAGTTCAAAAAGAGCGTGGTCTCGGCGCTGGTCAGCGGGCGACGGAACGCGCGGCGACCGAAGCCATTCAACGCCTGTGTCAGGCACGCTGTGTCTGTCGTCGACTTCGGCAGGCACGACAAGACGGCGGACGCGTGCGTCGCATCGGCGAACGCATAGGCGGTCGCGTTGCCGAGGACAGTTTCATATTGATCGACACCGGCCGGCGATAGGGAGACAGAAGAAGCGCCCACCGTGGCGAAACCTCCGACCAAGGTGTCTGCCTCAACCGGCGCAAGCGGTACGCCGCCACCCAATAGGTCTTGCAAGCTATTGGCGAACTCCCAGGCGGTCAGCCTGTGCAGGCCCGCCGCGGTCAAAGGGGACGCAGGAAGGTTCAGAAGGCTGACCCCGGATGACGACGATGGGGTCGCGCCGCCGTTGCCGCCTGACCCGGGCGGGTTGGCGCCAGCCGAGCCGCCGGTTCCCGCCGTGGGTTCCGGCTCACCGTTCACGGCTGTGGCGATCTGTCCTGTGCAGGCGCCGGCCATTGTACAAAATAGTACCAGTGTTCCGATACTGTCCGAGAGTCGCATGGATCTCATCCTCCCACGGTCAGAGCGCGCTACGTGTCTGTCTATCTATCTAGCAGACGGCGAGCATTTAATCAGCAGGCACCGATAATGTGTCAGCGTTTTTGTTGATCAATCTTTTCGTGTTTGTCTTTAACGGTCGTTTTGGCCGGACATTTCTAAGTGGCCCAAAGTGACTTCGACTCTTTTGGCGCTTGATCAGCCAGGGCCTCTGGCTGACAACGGTCTGACCGTGGCGTCTGAGCGACGCGGAGCGACTGGCCCAGGGCCGGTTATTTCGCCGACCGTGACTGGCGACCGACACACGACAAATTCCCTGACCCATATTGTCGCCTCGCGGTCATCCGTGCGCCCTCCCCGCCCCGTGGTGGGCAAACCACCAACGCAGGCGAAAGTGAAGCTGCTTGATACCGAGAGTCTAAACCTCCGTACCAAGGCGTCGATAGTTTGGAGGTGTTCTTTTCTAAAGTGCTGTCCATCGGACGGGGGGTGGCACCGCGCAGGGCATGCATGTGCCTGGTGGCGGCTCTCTCTTGGACGGCGGCTTGCCGGCCGGCCGAGCCATTTAGAAACGTCTCGCAGGACGCCATGCAGTCGGTCGAGATGCCGGACTGGGGAGTGACGGGCGGCCCTATCGACGCAGGCACGGGAGGCGCCGGAACCATTGGTTCCGGTGGAGGCACAGGGGGCCATTCGTTCGGCTCGGGCGGTGCGGTGGGCAGCGGTGGCGCGACCAGTGCAATGGACGCGTTTCAAATGGATGGGTCCGCAGGGACTGGCGGCATCACCGGGCCGGTCGATGCCCCCAGCGACAGCGGTGACAGCGGTGCCAGCTGCGGATCGCTCAAAGACGGCCTGGTAGGCTATTGGAAGCTCGATGAAGGTAAGACGCCGATCATCGACTCATCGGGATTTGGGAACAGCAGAACACTGGTTAATGCCCCCAACTGGGCGCCGGGCCCCCCATTGATGTGCGCCAATCTCAATGCCCTGGTTCTGAACGGAACGAATCAGTATGCGTCGCTTGGCAATCCCGCTGTTTTGAATTTCAGTGGACAGATCACTTTGAGTGCTTGGGTGAAGGCGTCATCATCCACTGGCGCCCATAATCTTGTTGCCCACGGCTACGATGCCAACCACGAGGTATTCCTGCGTATCGCGAGCCCCAATTACGAGGTTGGCAGCTGGGTGGCTGGCACAACGTATTCGACGACCTACGTAGTACCGGGCGGTGACATTGGAACGTGGGTGCATCTAGCCGGGGTCTATGACGGAACCAGGTGGCATCTTTACCGCAATGGCGTGCCGGTCTCCAGTTCAGTGCAGACAGTCGGCGCGGTGACTGTCACCAGCAACTGGGCCATCGGGGCCCGTGGCGACGGCACTTCGCGCTTGCTCGCAGGGGTCATTGATGAGGTCCGCATCTACAATCGAGCGCTTTCGGCAGCCGAGATCGCGGACCTCTACCCCTGATCGACCGCCTTCATTCGAGCTCCGGACGCTGCTCGCCTTCGAGGCGCTGAGCAATTTCTCGAGCACAGTCTCAGGATCTGCGCAGCGTCGAATCACATCAAGTTTTCCTTGCGGCGGATGCCTGGGATCAACTGCCCCTTCCACCCCGCCAGAACCGGACATTTCTATCTGGCACAAACCGGACATTTCATGTGGCTGCCACATCGAACTGTGTGCGTTTGGCGTTTACGTTATTTTCATCGGACAGCCTGCCCTCGCTCGCCGCTGCCACTATTGAATTTTGGTCAATTGTGAAGCAACATTCTTCCCTTGAGAGTCCTTCGGTGAAGCGCAACGCAATGCGAGT
The DNA here is from genome assembly GCA_036268875.1 of Polyangia bacterium. Taxonomy (GTDB): domain Bacteria; phylum Myxococcota_A; class Polyangia; order Fen-1088; family Fen-1088; genus DATKEU01. Next base: position 15,258 of record DATATI010000011.1, read on the forward strand.
GCTGGCGCGCGGCGAGGTTCTGGTGCTGTCGTCGATGCTCGTCGGGTGTACGCAGATGACGACGCCTGCAGGACCGCGGACTGGATCGCCTGATGCGCCAGGAGAATGGGCCGATGCCGCGTCCGTCGACGCGGCGTCCGTCGATGTCGCGTCCGTCGATGCCACGGCGATCTCACCAGACGCCACCGCCACGGAGGATGCCTCGCACGACGTCGTGACTGCCGGGGGCATCGCCGACGAGGCCCTGCCGCTGTCCACGTGCGGCCGCTGGATCGTGGACGCCCAGGGTCGCCGCGTGAAGCTCGCCGGCGTGAACTGGTACGGGGCCAACGATGTGGACCTGGTGGTCGGCGGACTGGACAAGGTCTCCCTGGCCAGTGTCGCCGGCAAGATTCGAGAGCTTGGGTTCAATTCAGTCCGGCTGCCGTTCTCGAACGAGATGTTGCATTCGACGGCGGTCGTCACGGATGCGGTGGCGGCAAACCCCACGCTACGAGGCAAGACGGCCATCGCGATCTTCGACGCCACCGTCGAGGCGCTCGCGCGCGCGGGACTGCTGATCGTTCTCAACAATCATTCCACGCACGCGATGTGGTGTTGCAACTACGACGACGACGGTCTTTGGTACACGAAGGAGTACAGCGAAGAACAGTGGATTGCCGACTGGGAATTCATGGCGCAACGTTATGCGGACAATCCCCGCGTCGTGGGAGCCGACTTGCGCAACGAGATCCGGATCGCCAAACCGGTGACCGGCCTTTTGCCTCGCCTGCCGAACTGGGGCGGGGGCGACGCGAATGACTGGCGCGCCGCCGCGACGCGCGCTGGCGATCGCATTGCCGCGAAGACCCCCCGCTGGCTGATCATCGTCGAGGGGCTCAACTCGGCCGATGATCTGACGGCCGTCGGTGGCAACCCGATCGTCCTCAAGACGCCCAAGAAGCTGGTGTATTCGGCGCATCAATACGGTTTCTTCCGGCCAGGCCTGCCCGCCATTCCCGGCCTCGGTGGCACCTACGACACGATGGACGCGGGACAGCTGAGCAGCGCGAGCCAAAAGCAATGGGGCTACCTGACCGAACCCGCGCAGCCGTTCACGGCGCCGGTTTGGCTTGGTGAGTTCGGCGACAGCGCATCGTCGGATCCGAAATGGCTGACCAACCTGGCCGCCTATCTCCACGAAACCGATATCGACTGGGCCTACTGGGCGATCAACGGCGGACCCAAGGCCAGCGGCGATCCCGAACCCTACGGCCTCCTCGATGACGATTGGACGACGGTACGCGACGACTGGCGTCTGTCGACGCTCCGGTCGCTGCAGTCGGGGACTCGGGGGCCGGGAATCACCGGCTCCGCGGAGGCCTGCCCCTGACGAATCGGTCTACGTCCTGGACCCGAATCGTGCGGGTCGCGACCGGCCGCCGCGGCGCTTCGCCCACTTGATACCAGCTCCCGGGTCACTGGCCGGTTCCTCCGCCAACGATGTTGTTCGCCCATTTCTGGACGCAGGCCATTTCGGTGGCGGACAACGGCGCGGCGACCGTCGCCAGTGGCATCTGGGCGCCGCAGGGGGGCGTCGCCTTCAGCTTGTCCAGGAACAGACCCGTCGCTGGTTGGGACCGCCCGGCCGCGCCCGCCGTGACCATCATTCGACGACGGGCGCGCCGACGCAGACGCCGGCGACGCACTTCGCGCCGCCCGCGCAGCCGTTCTTCAGGTGAGCGTTGGTGCCGCGGCGGACCGGCAGCGCCGATTGGTACGCGGCGCAAAAGGAGATCCATGATGAAAGCCCTATCCCTGTCGCGCCGAGCGCACAGACGTAATCGCCCACAGTCCTGCTCGGCGGGCACCTGTTTTCAAAACCGCCGCTGTCGAAGAGAGGGCGCATCAAGCATTCCTCAATTTGAGCACACGGAAAACGTCAGGACTTACACCAAGGACTCTTAGGGCGGCGGCAGCGACATGAAGAACGGCCAGACCGCCTGCGCGTAGTTGACACCGCCCTGACTGGTGTTCGTGTGGCCACCGTTGAGGGCGCACCAGACGACGGGATAGGCGGCGGGGCAATTGTACTTGATGCACGCCGGATACTGGGGATCGTAGACGGTGCCGGTCGTGCCCTGGCAGCCGTTCCTCACCAGGAGCTCGTCGCGCGCCGCCGAGGAACCGTGGCTGTCGAGGTGGGGTTCCACCGTGTTCACCACGATGGGATTCTGGTCGTCGGCGGTGTCGGCAATCATGAACGCCGCGACCGGCCCGGTGCACGGCCAGCGATGCTCGCGCTTGCCGCCCGCGATGGCGACGAAGCCGCGCAGCTGATCGGCGTCGCCGCAACCGAGCGTGTAGGCCTCCCACGCGCCGCTGCTGGCGCCGCCGATGAACTCCTTGTCCTGGTCCACGCAGTAGCGCGCTTCGATCCAGTTCAGGACGCCGCGGACGTAGGCCATCTCCGGGCTGTTCACGCACCAGGCCAGGTGTGTCGTATCTCCCGAGCAGGCCTGGCCCCCATCGGCGAAGCAGGAGCCGTCCAAAGGACCTCCGTTCTTGATGGAGAGATTGACCCTGATGGCGCCGGCGTCGCCCGGCAGGCCCAGGCCGCCGCCTCCGCTGCCGCAACCGCCGCCTCCCATGAAGATCGGATACGCCGTGTTGGCGTCGTAGCCGGAGGGAAGCTGGACGGAGAAGCTGCGGGTGGTGAAATCTTGGTTCGCTGCCACGCGCGGCGCGAACTCGGGCGCGATGCAATCACGTGGGCAGTTGCCCATGGCCGCGCTGCACCCCGTGCACTTGGGCAAAGAAAGCGATTGATTGCCCGCCATCGCCGCGGTCATGCTGCAGCCCTGGCTCTTGCCGTGCTTCCGCGCGACCGATGCGTCGCTGCCGTCGCCCGACGCTCCGTCGCTGGTCGACGCGACATCGCTCCCATCGGCGCCGTTTCCGACGGAGCTGCCTCCCGTCGAGCCGACAGTCCCCGAGGCCCCGCCGGTGACGCTCGCGCTCCCCGTCCCGCCTGCGCCACCGCCGCCGCCAGCACCGCCCGAGCTGCTCGAGCCGCCCGAAGCGATGTCGCCACTGCCGCAAGCGGCGGCACCAAAGAAACTCACGAACCCGAGCAAACAAACAACCACTCGGTACTGCATTTCTCACTTATAGAACCGACGATCGCGGACCGTCAAGAGGGTAAGCGGCATTTTAAAAACGTTTTTCCTCGGCAAAACTTCACGATCAAATCGTTTGAACAAGCGGGCCGGCGATCGGGTTGAGCGGATCTCTTGGCCAATATGCCCGTCGCCGGCGTCATCACAGCCTATGCGACGATACTTGGGCAAATGCGCCTCGCGAACCCAAACATCGTCTTGCTCATCGCGGAACGCACCCCGGAGAGTAAGCCTGCGGTCGTCACACTCAACGCCGACATCGCGACATCGGCCACGGATAACAGCACTGCACAATCTCAAGCCCCGATCGGCGCCGATCCGAGCGCTGTCCACATCACATTCTCGGCGGCGTCCAGTCGACGTTTCACTGTCGACAGCGACACTTTCAAGTGGACGGCGATGTCATTCAAGCGCAAGCCGTCTACCCGACGCAGAAGAAACACGCTCCTCAAATCGTCATTCAGGCGATCGACGGCGGCGCACGCCGCCTTTAACTGGGCCGCTACCTCGGGCGACACGGTCCGGGCCACGAGACCTTCCAGATCGGCCGGATCTTGGTTCAAAAGGCCCAAGCGGGCCATCATGCGGCGGCGGCGAAAGACCTTGTGCGCGGTGCCGACCACGATGGCGGAAAGCCAACGCCCGAACGACTCCGGAGCTTTCAATCTGCTTAGCGACTGTTGCGCCTGAATGAAAGTATCCTGGACCAGATCATCCAGATCCGAATCCATGCCCATCAAGACCAGCGCCAGCAGGCGAACCCGATGAGTGTGGCGTCGGAACAGGATCTCTAGTGCCTGGGAAGCACCACGCTGCGCTTCGATGACAAGCGCGGCGTCGGTGGGCCCGTCGCCTGATGCGGCCATACCATCCGAATCAGAAGTCCCCGCCACTTTAAATAGACACACTCGTCGCAATAGACAGGGAGCGAAGGCGCGCGGACACGTGACGGTCCCGCAAACCACTGTGGCGAAGGAACAACGCTTTGTCTCTAATTGGCTCGGTCGAAAGGTCGACGGCGGGCCACGAACAGACCGAACAGTCCCATCAACCACAGAACGCTCGGCGCCGCGAAGGATTGGTCAGCGACACTGCAACCACCGCTGGTGCCGCCGCCGGCGCTCGGTGCGCTGCCTCCCGTGCCCGTGGAAGGCGGCGGCGAGCCGCCCGCGCCACCGCCGGTGCCACCGCCCGCGGCGCCGCCAGTCCCGCCGGGCGCGCCGCCGGTTGCGGAACTGGACGTGTCGGCGGCGGTCTCGGCCACCGACGCGTCCGGCAATGATGAATCTACCTCGCCCGCAGCCGCGTCAACCGTGGCGCCCGCGTCGGCAGGCGGCGCGCTCAACGCGGCGGTCACGGAGTCGGCGAACAGCTTGCCGATGGCCAGGGTGCCGGTGTCGTTCGGGTGCATGCCGTCCGGAAAATACTCGGGATGCATCGCGAACGCCTTGCGATAGTCGATCAGAACCGAACCTGTATCGGCGGCGATCTGATCGATGATGGGCAGAATCTCTTTGTCGATGACGGTCTGTTGAACCGGCGTATTGACGAAGACCCACAGACGAACCAGAAACGTCTTTGGGTGACTGGGCAACGCCTGAAAAGTTTGCACCAGCTTGGTGTAGTCGGCCTGAAACTCGCCTTTGTGCGCGTCCCACGTTCCTTTGAATGAGTCGTTGCCTCCGAACCAGTACAAGACCACGTCAGGGTTGTAAGTTTCGGCCGCCTTCATCTGGCTGGTGCTGGCGTATGCCGTACTGATCGAGCTGATCGCGGTCGTCCCTTCGACGGCAAAGTTCTTGACCTCGAATCCAGAGCCGAGGTCGCGGCCCATCTCGTCAGGCACGTGATGTCCGGTGGTCGAGCCCAGCCCCTGCATGGCGCTGGTGCCGGTGCAGGCAACCTTCAACGTCGCGGCAAAAACCGGCGGCGCCGCAAGCAGCGCCGCAGTTGCGACCAGGACAGGCGCCAGTATTCTAGCCAGCGAACGTCCCAAAGCCGTGTGACTTGTCAATGCCGTCACGCGATGATCTCCGTGATCAGGCCAGGCGCGCTGGGATCGCCAAAGTTGTCGACCAGGTCGCCGGTCGGTTTGCGGCAGCCGGCCGCGCTGGCGATGGTGGTCAGCACGCGGTGACTGGCCCCCGGCGACATCAGGTGCATGCCGGTCTTCAAGAACCCGCCGGCGTTGCCAGCGATGACATAGGGAATGTTGGTGCTGCCGTGGGTGGGACCGTTGTCCAGTGAGTTGGTCCAGATGTTCACGCTGGAATCGAGCAGCGTCCCGCCCGAGGGCAACGTGTACGCCGTCAGGCGGTCCAAAAGCCGCTTGAAGTGGCGGGCGTGGATCTGATCGATCCCGTGGTGAAGCTGAACGGAGTTCTGAATCACCGTGCCGGCCTGACCGTCGGAGTTGTTTCGGTGCGAGACCGGGTGATACGCCGGCGCGAGCACGCCGTTGACCGTGTACCGGGTGTGATCGTTGCAGCTTCCCACCTGCAGCGTCGCGGTGCGCGCCCGGTCAGACGCGAAGGCGAAGGCGATCAGATCGATCTGCATTCCGGTCGCCGTCTCGATGTTGGCGTCGGTGGTGTGTGATCCGTTGATGGCCATCAACGCGGCGACGTCAATCATCGGGCCAAGGACGTTGGTCATGTTCATTTCCATGTCGCGGATGCTGGACATGTGCAGGTCCACGCGCTGGCGATCATCCTGGCTCAGCTCGGGGCGAGCCAGCAGCTCCATCAGCTCGCCGCGAAGCAAGTCATTGACGGACAAGCGCTGGGCGGCGACCTTCTGGTACGTGCCGGGATCCGTCTGCATCGTGCCGGTGAGACCGACCGTTCGCTGGTAGGCGGTCCAGGGATTGTTGTCGCCGACGCGCAGGATTCCTTTCAGGCCGAAGGACAGTGAATCATCTCGGAACTCACCTTTGCGACCCGCGTAAAGTGTCAGCGGCTCCTGTCCATTGGCGGTCTGATTGGCGATGAAGACGTCGATGGATTCCGAGACCGGCAACTGCCGTGGGTAGACGCCGGTGACCGGCGCTCCCGTCGACGCGGCCACCGCGCCGCCGCCATGCAGCTGGGAGTACTTGAAGCTGGTGCCGCGAAGGAAGATCAGCTTGGCCGCGTAGTCCTTGAGGATGCTGGTGGCCTGGTCGGCGTCGGCGCCGGCCATGGTGGCGGCGTTGAGAGGGCCCATGGCGCGCGGCCAGTACATGTCGGTCTCCGGCGGAGCGCCGTTGACGACAGCGGTCACCACGCCACCGCCCATGTGCGGCCCTTGCACGAGACCGTTCTGTTGCAGCATCAGCGCGGAGTAGATCTTGGCCGGCGCTGCTGCCGCCCGCGCGCGGGCTTGGAAGACGTCCAGGGCCGGCAGTCCCACCACCACGCCACCCAGCCCGCGGAGAAATCGGCGGCGGGGAAAATGCTTCTTTGCGATCATAGCCATGCTCCTTAGGGGGCCCGCGTGAGGAAAGCGTCTGTCGCCACCAAGTTCACGACTAGGTTCTTGGTGGAGGGATTGGCCTTGGCGCGAACGCCCGCCTGGGTGATCAGGTTCTTGTCGGCGTCGCTGCTCATGTCGACATCGCGACCGTACAGGTACTGCACCAGGTGCGAGGCATAGCAATCCTGCGCCTGCTGGCTGTTGGCGATGGCCTTGATGAGATCCAGCGCGCCATTGAACGACACGTCGTGACCGTCGATAGAGTAGTTGCCACTCGAGTCGATGGGCTGTCCATTCTCCTGGGCGCGAAACTGAGCAAAGCCATCCAGGTGTTCCAAGCCAAAACCAAGCGGGTTGATGAGCGTTGTGTGGCAGGCGTTGCAGGGGGCGTTCATCGTCAAGGTCGTCACCCGCTGGCGATTCGTCGAGTTGGGATCCAGGGCGGGCAATGGCGGCACCACGTCCGGGGGCGGCGGGATCTCCACGCACAGGAAGTCCTTGGCGATCTGCACGCCGCGCACAATGATCGAAGGGGTCTGTCCATCGGCGTTGGAAGACAGAAAGCCAGCCTGGGTCAGAAACCCGGTTCGCTGCGTGGGATCCAGGTTCACCTTCACGAACGGGTCCGGTTGACCGGCGGCGGGGCTGGGGCTGGCCAGGCCGTAGACCTTCGCGACCTTGCTGTTGACGAACGTGTACGGCGCCGTCAACAGCTCGGTCATCCCTCGGTCCTGCCCAAAGACGATGTCGTCGGTGAAAGACAGGACTTCCTGTTTCAAGTCGGCGCCAATGTCAGTGGTGAAAGCGGGCGCCTTCTGCACGTCTTTGTTGATTTGATCAAATTCGCGCAGGTGCAGCAACTGATAGTTGAAGTTACTGACTGTGGCTCGGCCGGCGGGGGAGTTGATCAAACGCTGCGCCTGTTCGACGACGCCGTCGCGGGTTTGCAACTTGTGGGCGGCCGCGGCTGTGAACAGCGCATCGTCTGGCATGGTGCTGGCTAGGCTGTAGGACAATCGCGAGGCAATCTCGTAGTCGGTCAGTGGGATCCGGCCACCCACCACCGCGGTGCTGGTCTCCACGCGATAAAGGAAGTGCGGCGACTGCAAGAGGGCGCGCAAGACCAGCTCGACGCCGTCCACAAACGCATCCCCGCTGGCCAGTAACATCGCGCCCTGGTCGAACAGCGCCTTGTACCGGGCGGTGTCAGTGGCGGTCAGGGGCCGGCGAAAGGCCCGCTGACCGAAGTTTTGAATGAAGCTGGTGGCGCGGTCGCCCGACGTCACCGTCGGAGCAACCATCGCCAGCAACTGGCTATCGTGGGCGACCTGCTTGGCGATGGTTTCCGCTGCGGTTTGAAAATCCAAACGGTTGTTCGAGTCGACCGTCAGCACGCCACCGTTGGTGTCAAAGGCGGTGATCAGCGGCTCGGCGACGAAGGACCGGGAAAGCCCCAGCGGCGCCGGCAGCCGTAGGAGGTCCTGCACCGTGTTTTCCCATTGCTGGTTGTTCAACCTGGCCATCCGCGTGCTCGCCGCCGGAGTGCTGACGATGGGGCCCTTGCCGTCACTAGCGGGAACGGAGGGTGAGCCGCCGCCGGGACCGCCGCCACCACCGGTGTTGCTGGGCCCGCCGCCGGGGGGGCCAGAACCGCCGATAGAACCGGAACAGGCCGTCGCCAGCGTCAGCGACAGCGAGACAACCCCCGACAGCAGGGGCGGAAGGAACTTCGACCAGCGCGCGGCCACAGGCGTTGATCCCGACATATGTATGAGTGGCCGGGAGTCTTGTTAGTGGTTCAGAAAATCGTTCAAGTGGCCTGGTCTGACATTTCTAAATGGCCAGAGTGGACATCTGTGCGTGGCCGGCCAGAGAAAAGCGGCGCAAAAGTCGCCTTACAAAAAGTCCTGGCTTGGGGCGGCATCGTCTCTTTCAACGTGTCGCCGAGAGGAAGCCACGGCGGCGCGGCGGCGGTGTCGGCCGGTCCTGGTGGCGGATAGGGCGACGGCGCCGCGGCGGCGTGGTTGACACTGGAGCGCAACCGGCAGCGGTGGGTTCGGCGGCGGGACCTCCCGACGGACCGTGACGGCGGGACAGCGCCGTCGGACATGGTCATCCGCGCGAAAATACGCGAGACACCTGAGGAGAAGATCCGCGTTGGTCGGCGATTGGACCACCTGGCAAAAGCTGTGGCATCGTTACTGGGTGGAGCGATGACGGGTTGATCGCGCGGGCGGTCCTGCGAAGGGAGCTGATCGGCTGTCTGATCTGGGCTGGCCTGGCGTCAGCGTGCGTGTTCTCGCCGACCATCGCTCCGGGAAAAGTGCAGTGCACCCTGTCTGCAGACTGTCCCGACCAGGTGCCTGTTTGTTGGCGCAACGCTTGTTATCCGGCTGACAGCGGCGGTGACGCCGCCGCGGACGAGTCATCATCGACGGGCGGCGCTGGTGACACGGGTGGTGCGACCGGAGCCGGCGGCGCCGGCGGTTCCGGCGGCGCAAGCGACGGAGGAGACGCCGACGCCGACGGGCCGGCGTCGGGCGGGGACGCCGACGGGCCGGCCGACGCGCCAGCGGCTCCCAATTGGCCAGTGTGCACGCCGCCCCTCACCAGTGGCCTCGGCCAGGGCCTGATCGTCTATCTGCGCCTGGACGATGGCCCGTCCGATCCGGTGATCACCGATTCGTCACCGGGCAATCTGTCGGCGATGCTGATCCAGCTGGATCCGCTGACCGCCTGGACGACCGGGCGTTTCGGGCGCGCGCTCGGCTTGCCGGGCGGCACCACCGGCGGATACGTCACTGTCGGTCCTCCCGCGCAGCTGAACGTCGTTTCCGATCGCCTCAGCGTCTCGGCCTGGCTGCGCTTTCCAGGCGGCAGCGCCAGCGATGGCACGGTCTTGTCGCGGCGGGCGGCCGGCGCCGGCGGGTATCACTATGTGTTGTCCACCTCCGGCAATCGCCTGCGGGTTCGCATGTTCACGTCGAACGGCATCAGCGCCGACCTCAGCAGCAATCAACCCTTGCCGTCGGGGACGGACTGGATGCACGTCGCGTTCACCTACCTCGCCGATTCCAAGGTCACCGACGGCCTACGCCTGTTCGTGAACGGGAAGGCGTTCGGCTCCTTGGCGTTCGTGCTGCCCTTCGCGCCGGAGAACACGCCGTTGCTGGTGGGGGCGGCCGAGGCGCCGAACTTCGATCTGCCGGCGAAGACCATCGGCGATCGTCTGGCCGCGATCGTCGACGACGTGGCGGTCTACAACCGCATGCTCAGCGCCGACGAGGTCCTGTCTCTGGCCTGCGGGGCCCGCCCGCTGGGACCGCCTTAAGTCGGCGGCGACCACTCGGTCGATATTCTCGATGATCTGCTGTTTCGGTCCCCTCTTCATCGGGGCAAATTTTTGCTGAGGCATCACCCAACCAAACAGCGCCCCCTCCGGGTCTGCGACGCGGCGTTTGCGCGGAAGCGCGGTGACGCACGATGCGGCGGGCTGCGATCCCATGCTAAATTAGGGCGATGGGTCAGCTCGCGGAACGTTGGTTGGGCGCGCGAACGTTCGGGTACCGCTTCCGTTCGTCGCTGGCCCCGGACAGCCTGCCCGAGCCCGACCTCGCCATCGTCGCGCGTGGGCGTTACATGGATGCGCACCCGGATCAGGCGTTCCTGATCATCGAGGTCGCCGATGCCTCACTTACGATCGACCGCCAGGAGAAAACGGAGATATACGCGCGCGCCCAAGTTCCCGAATCCTGGGTCGTCAATGTTGGCGAGCGAACCATCGAACGGTACAGCGAGCCGTCGAGCGGCTCGTACGCCCGCCTCACGCCCTTCCGACAAGGCGAGACAATTCAACCGCTGGCGTTTCCGGACGTGGCCGTGCGGATTGATGAGGTGTTCGGGAAGTGAGCCCGGGTTGCTAGCTCGGGGCGCAAATCGGCTCAACTGTCGTCTTGCGATCGGAAGGTCAGATCCAGGCCGAGTGCAGTCACACTCTTCCGCGAGCTTGGACGAGTAGTGTGTAGATCCCGGGGCCAGAAGTCACGATGACAGTCGTGCAGCAAGGCGGTTCCCGGAGGGCATCAGGATTTCGAGGCGGCGAGTTGGTCCGCGGTGAAATCCCGCCCGGCACGCGCGCGCACGCCAAGCTCCGGAGCCAAATGGGGACGCGCCTTTCTTTGAGGGTCTGTGGTAGATCGCGTTTCCATGGCC